>NZ_JADFBZ010000001.1:0-104364 GCF_015223095.1 Moraxella sp. K127
ATGAAAAAAATTTGCTTGATTATTTATTTTGTTTTCGCTATAATCACATGAACTCATTTAAATGAGATACGATATTATTTATAAAGTAGTGTATCTCCCATTGATGAGTTAATCAACCTCACATTTTCTTTTATAAAGGTGCACATTATGGCTATAGATATTTTCTTAAAAATCGATGGCGTGAATGGCGAATCCAAGGATGCAGGACACAAGGATTGGATTGATGTTCATAACTTTACATGGGGTGCCAGTCAGCCTGCCACTCTAACCACAGGTGGTGGTGGTGGTGCGGGCAAGGTTAATTTCCAAGACCTAAAAGTAACAGCCGCTATTGATAAGGCAGCTCCTACCGTTCTCAAACACAGTGCCATTGGTCGGCACATCCCCAAAGTGGAAATCTCAGTTTGCAAGGCAGGTGGCGAACAGATTGAGTACTCTAGAATCACACTAGAAGACGTCATGGTAACTGGCGTTGAGTTCGTCGGTTCCAAGGACAATGAAGTTCTTTATGTGAATTACTCATTCCAAGCCGTCAAAATCAAAAACCAATACTGGGAACAAACCGAGCGTGGCGGTCGTGGTGCCGAAACTCAAATGGGTTACGACATCAAACAAAACAAAGCCATCGGCTAATCAGCCATTTCACCTTTTTAAAACACAACCTTATATTAATATTAGGTTGTGTTTTTATATCAGTATAGGTCACCTTATGATTATTGATAACATCACTCACCATATAGAGACACTCATTAGCCAGCTTAAAAAAGATCCCATGAACCTAAATGCCAGACTGGCACTCATTCAATGTTATTGCCTAGAGGCGGATTGGCAAAAAGCCTTGAACACCACCGATAATTTTCTAAAAATCCATAACGACCCACACGTCAAATCCCTACTTAAACAAAACATTCTTTGCGAGATACAGCGAGATGAAGTGTTTAAAAACACCAAAGCACCGCTTGCTTACCCTGATACAGCTTTTCATGACAATCAGACCCTGTTATTACAAGCCTTCTATGGCGATAACGATAATATAGTGGATATTTTCAGCCAGCTCATTGATGAGTGCGACTTTTGGGCAACCATCGCCACATATGACGAACAGAACTATCAAGATTCATGGATTGACAGTGATTTTAGATTGTCTAGTGTCTTTGAGATATTTGTGGATGCTCATTACTACTGGTTACCCGCCAATAACATCCGATCCATTCATTTTTGGCGACACGAAGTACTCACAGATATTTTGTGGCGACGTGCCAAAATAACCTTACAAAACCAACAGGAAATCTCAGCCTTTATACCTGCCAGATATCCTATTTTAACCGAGGTATCAGAAGACATCAAACAAAACAAGCGCACCCAATGGGAACAAATATCTAAATTATCATGGGCAAACGGTCAGAAGACATTGACATCAGGCGATGTGGATATCCCCCTGCTTGATATTGATGTCATCACAAGAGGGTAACTAATGGCAAACAATACCGCAAGTATCTATGACAGGCTCATGCAGTACACCTCTGGTGCTAGCATCTCTCACAGTCAGTTAAGAGAGTTTGTGATTCGGGATTTGCTCTCTTTATTAAATACCGCAAGTTACTACACAGACAATCACGCCTATTTTAGCCAAAACGAAACCTATCACTGCGTCATGAATTATGGCATACACCCCTTATCAGGTAAAAGAGCCTCAGAGATCAACTGGCTTGATGTAGAGAGCAACATCACCGCATCCATCAGAGCCTTTGAAAGTCGGATACTGCCAGAAAGCTTGGAGGTAAAATGCCTAACAAAGCACGCCGATGACATCCTACACAATCAAGTAAGCATACAAATCACAGGGCTAATACGCTCAAGCCCACATCCCGAGCGATTTGTATTAACCACCAAACTAGACTTAGAAACAGGCAGTTTTAACCCAACATAATATCTAGGAGCATGTCATGAACCGCAACTTTTTGGAAAAATACCATCAAGAACTAAAAAATTTTCGTGAAGCCAGTAAAGAATTTGCCAAAGAGCATCCTGCTGTGGCTGGACATCTTGGATTATTAGCACCAGAGATAGAAGACCCTTATGTTGAAAGATTGATTGAAGCAGTGAGCTTCTTAACTGCTCGCATCAATCTAAAAATCGATGAGCAATACCCCAAATTTCTAGAACACATCTTTCAAGTCATCCAACCAAGTTTTAATAAGGTCATACCCAGCTGTGCCATCGTCTCTTGTTACACCAATGAGAACACCCCCTTTATCATTCCTGCTCAGAGCTCCGTATTCACGCATGCCAAAAAAAAGAATACAGCTACCTGCAACTTTTCCACCTGTCATCCGCTACAAATCACTCCTTTTCACATCCAAAAAGTCAATTACATCAAGACCTTTAAAAACAATTACCTCTCCCAAGAACGCCAAAAAGCCAAATTAGACATCATTTTTAGCTTTCCAAAAACACTGTCCATTAAGGACATTGACTTTTCTTGTATCCATTTTTACATCAAAAATACCGACCATTATACCGCCACAGAGCTATTATATCACCTATCAACCAAAGCCACTTCTCTTAGTGTCGGTCAAAAAGACCATAAAAACATCTACTCCCCCAAAATTAAGCTTACTGGCATGGATTTTAATCTTGACATATCCAACGATAGAAAAATCAGCCATTTAAAAGATGTGGTGGAATACAGCATACTGCCTGAAAAGACCTTGTTCTTTACCATAAACGATTTACAGGCTATCATAATAGATTGCCTAAAACGACATAAAAAAACCTCCTCTGATGACATGGTGGAGTTTACTTTATCGTTTGGCTTAAGTGACTTTTCTGATAATATCGAAAAATATCTCACCCATGATTGTCTAGACCTAAACAGCATGATTATTAGCAATCATTTTATCAAAAAAACACGTTTTGTCATCAACCAAAATACCAACGAACAACACATCGTCATGGACAAAATCAGAGCCAAAGATTTTGAAATTATCTCCATAAAATCCATGGAAGGATTTAATTCAGTCAATACCAAAATAAAATCTTTTGAACCCATCTACAAAGTCGATGGTTATCACACCTTGGAGAGCACCCAAGATGTTGGATTTTATACTGACACCTATCGCTCAAACCAACTAGCCTCTACAAACAACTCCTACAAGGGTAATGAATGCTATGTTACCATCACTAATCAATATCAACACATCACTCAGCACGACCTAAATCAACTATCGGTTGAAGCTTGGTGTAGCAACCGAAGTCTGGTCAGAGACATCAGCTGGACGCTTGATGAAGATTTGCAACTTGATGACCGATTCAAGATTACCAAAATCGTTAGGCAGTGTCGTTTCACCGAACCTTTGGACTCACCCTCTCACACTGTCGCCCAGTGGCGACTGATGAATCTGATCGCCTCTAATTTCATCATTGATGATTTGAATAATGTAGAATCACTAACCAACCATATCAAAGACAGTCTGCTGACCATTCATGAAATGTCAAAAAATCAATCTTTTAAAGCACAGATTGATGCAATCATTAGCATTACAGCCTGCAAAACTCACGAAAGCCACAAACGCAATCGCAAGCTCATCCCCTTAAATGGCTTACATTTTGAAATCATCATAGATGAGGCAGTCATGAGTCATGCCCATCCTTATATTTGGGGCTGTGTTTTGCTCAGTCATCTAAAAGGGTATTCGCCCATCAATCATTTTACCAAACTAACATTACGCAATAAAAAGAATGAGATTATTGCCACATTGAGTTCTTTGGAGTAGTTATGTCATCTGATATCCCAGTTCAAGCAACCCCTTTAAACACCGATGACATGCAACTGTTTGCTCTACTTAGATATTTACATCTGCACGCCAATCTTACTAGAAACATCGGAGACGAGGTACAACTAACAGAGCACAACGTGCGATTTGGACAGCTCGCCAAACTATCATTTCAGGAGCGACAAGTACACCAAATCACCTCACAGGGTAAATTTCTCAAAGTCAAGATAAAAGGCTTTGGCATGCTAGGGGCAAACGGTGCCCTACCCTTGCACCTATCCGAGACGATTTATGAGAAGAATCTACACGAAAAAGATCATACCTTTAACGATTTTTTAGACATCTTTCATCATCGTCTAATCAGCCTATTTTATAAAGCGTGGCTTAGTTCAGAACCTGCGGTCATGCTTGACAATAAGAGCAATCCTCTATTTAGTGAGCACATCGCTGGCTTTGTTGGCAACCAGCCTTTGGCTGATGAAGGCATGGAGGGACTGTTAAAATACAGCCAGTTTTACTATTCTAGCTTATTACTCAATCAAAATATGCCCACACACAATCTCATTGAGATACTCAGTGGCTACTTTGATACACCCATACAGATAGAAGAAAATATTGGCGAATGGATTCCTGCCGAAGCACACACAACCACCCTTTCCTCTCAGCTTTTAGAGCCTTTAGGTTCAGGGCTTTTGATTGGCACACATTATTTTGATGCCACTCAAAAATTTCGAGTCATCATCGGGCCTGTGAGCACTGCTAAATATTTGGATTTTTTAAAAGGAGGACATCTATTTGATAAGCTCATCAGGTGGGTCGTCCGATACACCAAGCACAGCTATCAATTTGACATCAAAATCATTGTCGATAAAGACGACATCCGCCCCAGTCGCCTAGACACTTTGCACCCACTAGGGCGTAACAGTTGGCTTGGGCAACCCAAAGAAAACCCCCATGTCATCATAGATATTGATTAGGGCGTACTATGACTTTTATCATCGCCATACAAGCCAAAGACAGCATCGTGGTCGTCAGTGACACATCAAGTTTCTACATCACTGATGACGGTCGTATAAAGCCACACTCTCACAAGCGACTGCCCAAACATCTTATTAAAACCCAATTTATCAGAAATAGGAAAATTAAAGTTGACACCAAACCAACTAACAGCCAGTTTAGGTATTTTGGGTTGTATTGAAAAACAGGGTGGATTTTCTGAATGCGGGGAATTATTTATTGACAACATTAAAATCCAAGAATTTTGGCTGTCACTTGATAATAAAATTTATTACATACCACCAAAGAATATTGCAAACTCAAAGACAATAACTATAGATGGTATTGATTATAAGATTGAAAATGAGTTAACGATTGTTGGAAGTATGGCTGATACTTCGCATTCGTTATCCCAGCAATTTGAGAATCTAAATCAATTAAAGAAAGACTATGTCACAAGATTTGGTCAGGATAATGCCAATGTGATACTTATGAATGGGTTAAATAGATATTTGATTGTTTTGGAGCATATTCATACCTTAAAATGGAAACAGTCAGAATTTGCAGAATTTTATCAAAAGATTTCTGAGTCTCAATTAAATTTTAAGGATTCTGTCTAATGAGCAAAATTGACTATGTATTTTTTAAAGAGACGGGCGTACATAAAGTGATTTTAAAAGGAAAAAGGTTAGAATGACACCCATTTTGCAATATGGCATATATTTACCCGACCCTTTTAGTAGCACGGTTCACCGAGCATCTTTAGAAAAAATGGGAGATTTTGATGTGTGTATTAATGGGCAATGGTATGGCTATAACATTGGTACAAATGCCAATCAAGGACTGTCCATTCTTGCCAATGATGAGATTTATGGTATGCCCTCACCTGGTCTTTGGAGCATCTCTCAAACCCTTGATTATCAATGGATAGTAAAAGAAGGAGACCCAACAACACAGCATCATACAGGGATAGGGGGACTGTGTCCTTTAATTATTAATAGTCTGCTTTATGGAGAAAAAAATGTGTATACCAAAAGTGATTTAAAAGATATTATATTATATGGAGAGCCTAAACCAGAGCATAAAAAATATCTGTTGCAAAGAAGCTCTAAGAAATTTCATGATTTAAATCTGGCTTCAAGATCGGGACAAGTGGGCTTTGGTATCAAATCCAATGGTAATGTGGTGATATTTTTAGAGGAAGATAAAACCGCAAAAATGAGTTATTATGCATTTAGAGACTTATTTGAAGGTGAGGGCTGTATTCATGCCTTTGCTTGTGATGGCAGTGATTCTGTGTTTTTATATTTAAATAAAAAATGGAAAGTTAGAGCGGCTCTTCATAAAGACAATACCCAAACTTCTGGTATAGGATTTAGAATTGATGATTGATATTAAAATTTTATCACACGCCATTCTTATAGCTGCTTGGATTATTACCAATTTTTATTGGGTTAGTGTACTTCATACTCGTTCTTTATATGAATTTATTTGGGTTTGGTGCTCTAAATCAATATCTAATTTTTTTGAATTTTATTATCTTGGATTTTTATTAAATCTGATGGTTTTAACTCCTGTTGTTTATTTATTGTTGATTTTAAATAAAAAAGTAAAATTATTTTTATTAAAAAGATTTAAAATAATACTTTTTTCTCTTTGTTTTCTTGTGGTTTTATACAATGGAGACTTTATTATTTTTGATGTTAAATTTTATCCATTTAACCCCCATATTAATGAAACTGTCTATTGTGAGTATTTTAATTATTTTTCTGATAACTATTTACAATCTGGCGGTTGTGATGTTCCTGATTAATACTTAAGGTTATTTAACGTACAAGTGATGTTAAACTCTGACGCCATAAATACAAAAACCGTATTTATGAACACAATACAAACCACCACCGCCACCAATGCACAAAATCCCAATCACAATAAACAAACAGCAATCTGTCCTCACAATCAAGATGGAGCGATAGAAGTAGCGAAATATATTGTCGGCGAGATTAAGAGAAACGTAAAATCCTTGGTTGCTCAAAAAATTCGTTATCATAATACCGGAGAGATAGGAGCAGAATTACAAAGAGAGTTTGATAAGTCAAATGAGAGAATTGGCAAAATTAAAGACCCATTTGAATTCGGACAACCCATTCGTAACCCAGAAATCCAAAGAAACCCCATAATATCGCTTAAATTATGGCATGACATGGTTGATACGAATAAGCCTTGGGATCATAAGTGGCAGATAGTAACAGATGAAAAATTACTAAAAGTAACAGTACATAGACTAACTCCTAGAGGGGCATGTTCTCACAGCCATTATCATAAATATAAAAAATTTGATTATTTCTATGATATATGGTCAAATATTCACTATGGCTATGTTGGGCTTAGTGTTGGGTTTTCCGAGCAGGCCTTGCTGTCAGGATCTTGGGTGCAACAAGTTGGGAGTGATATTATATCTGCATTCAAAGAAAGAAGATTGCCAAGAGCAGATACCTTAGATGACAATACTGCAATGAAAATTGGCTTTGAGCTTTATAAAAAACGTGGTAAATTTGCTGACAAATTAACCCCTGAAGACATGTTGTATATTTTCAACACACCACAAAACCAACTACCAAACTCAAAACAAATCCATTGGTGCAACAATCCAAGCAACCCAAATAGGATTAAAAAATGAAAAAATTAAATTTAGTAAAATTAATAAAGAAATATAAAAAAACTTCTTTTTTTGTATTTTTAATATTTTTATTTTCAATATACAGTGAGTTTTCTTTATTTTATTATGATACAACTTTCAAGATATATAATAAAAGCAATCATCTAATTAAATATACAAAAGCAGAGATTCCCAATGTTATAGACCCTATGTTTAGTGACGAAGAATTATCAACCTTGAAATCTTACTATGATTTAACAAAACAGAAATCAATAACACTAGTATCTAATAGCAAATATTGGAGAAAAGAAAAAAGACGTTTGACTCTTAATTTCTACACTACGGATTTCATAGAGATGAATCACGCTAGCTTTATAGATGAACCCACATACCCCAACCAAAAACCTTCTTGCTCTTTTAAAATAGAAGTTGATCCTGATAAAACTGTGGTAACACCAACCTATAAGCGGTTTTGTAAAAAGCCGATGTATAACTATGAGAATTTTAATCCTTACAATCCAAAACACCAATCACAATCTTATTAACCCCATAACAGTCTGTTAGGCATTGTAGATAACATACCACAAAACCAACTACCAAACTCAAAACAAATCCATTGGTGCAACAATCCAAGCAATCCAAATAGGATTAAAAAATGAAAAAATTAAATTTAGTCAAATTGATAAAGAAATATAAAAAAACTTCTTTTTTTATTTTTTGCGTCACAACAATGTATTTATACGTACAATTATCTATATTTTTTTACGATACAGTATTTGAAATACACAATAAAACAGGCAAACAAATTTCTTTCTCAAATTTTCAATACAAACATAAAAATGAAGATAGTTTTGATTTTGAAGATGAGGATGAATATAAAAGTTTTAAATATTATTATGACATAAAAAGGAATGGAAAATCAAAATATTTCTTAAATCCAAAGTATCACCATGAACAAAATCAGGTTTACGTTTCTATTGAAATAAGATATGGCGGAAAATATTTAACTAACAATAATATTTATCAACGTTTTCATGTAAATTTTTCTACAAAACCAATAGAAAATCATCAAAAACCCTCCTGCTCTTTTAAAATAGAAGTCTATTCTGACAGAACTGTGGTAACACCAACCTATAAGCGGTTTTGTAAAAAGCCGATGTATAACTATGAGAATTTTAATCTTTATGATATTTAGGTGTGATATTTAGTATAATAGACCTCTTGCGAGATTAAGATTTTATCGAGCTTGTCAAAATTCTAAATCCAATAAATCAAGGTTTGCAAGCCAAAATTTTTGAATTTCGCAATAACTCTAATACAAAACAGCCATAGCTCATATAGACAAACTGAGCAACTCTGTAATAACCATCTTCAATCAAAATTCACTCCCCTATATTCCTTAAGTCTCAAACAACAAAAAAGCCCAAACCTTTCGATTTGGGCTTTTTAAAATTTGGAGCGGGAAACGAGATTCGAACTCGCGACCCCAACCTTGGCAAGGTTGTGCTCTACCAACTGAGCTATTCCCGCATATCAGCATTCGCTGTATGGGTGCGTATTATATAGCATTTTTGGCAGACGTCAAGCACTTTTTTAAAATTTTTTTTAAAAAGCACCCAAATTAGTAACAACTGATAAACTCACGAAACACCCAACCGATGTATCTATCAGTTCTGGCATTAAATACCAATGCCCATGGACGTCCTTTATCATCATAATCATACTCTGAGACATAGACAGTCGTACCATTTTTGACTTGCCCGATAACTTTACCGTTAGGCGTGGCACGGGCATTAAGCGGAGTGCCTGTCGGGTCGGTAACTTTGCAAGTTTGGGCAAATGCAGTGGTTGGCATGGCAAGTGCCATACTAAGTCCGATGGCGGTTAGGGTGGGAGCTAATAAAGATTTGATTTTCATAACAATGCTCAAAAAATAACTCAAAAAGACGTTTATTAATCTTTAAATTTACAACAAAACAGGGTATTTGTCAGCATAACACAAATACCCTGTCATTAACAACCAATTTAGCAAATAAACAACCGATTAATTATTCGCCATCACTTCCGCCACACGAATGACCTGCGTGCTGTATCCCATTTCGTTGTCATACCACACATACAAGGTTGCACGGTTGTCGGTGGCGATGGTTGCCTTAGCATCAAAAATCGCCACTTTTTCAGAACCAACAAAGTCGGTAGATACCGCCTCTGGGCTGTCTGAGTAGTCAATTTGCTCTTGCCACTGCTCGCTTTGTGATTTTTCTTTGATAAAGGCGTTTAGCTCATCAGCAGAACCGACTGCTTTGTCAAAGTTAAGGTTTAAAATCGCAAGCGAGACGTTTGGCGTTGGCACACGAATGGCGTTGCCTGTGAGTTTGCCTTTTAACTCAGGAATGGCTTTGGATACAGCAGAGGCAGCTCCCGTTGAAGTCATGACCATATTTAAGGGAGCGGCACGACCACGGCGGTCGGATTTGTGGTGGTTGTCTACCAAGTTTTGGTCGTTGGTAAAGGCGTGGACGGTTTCCATATGTCCGTTTACGATACCATAGGTGTCGTGTAGCACTTTTAGCGTTGGCGTGATGGCGTTGGTGGTGCAAGACGCTGCCGATACGATGGTGTCGCCCCCGATGGTGTCATGGTTTACGCCATAGACCACGTTTTTGATGTCGCCTTTGGCAGGGGCGGTGAGTAGTACTTTTTTCACGCCTTTGCTTGCTAGGTGCTTGCCAAGCCCTGCTTCGTCTTTCCATTTACCTGTATTGTCAATCACGATAGCATTATCAATGCCGTGGGCGGTGTAGTCAATCTCGCTGGGGTCAGAGGCGTAGATGAATTTGATAAAGCGACCGTTCACGATGATACCGCTATTGGCGTTGTCAATCTCCACCGAGCCGTCAAACCAGCCATGCACACTATCACGCTCCAATAGCGAACCACGCTTATCAAGGTCGCCGTCTCCTGCGGGGCGTACCACGATGGCTTTTAGTTGTAAGCCCTTATCAGAGGCAGGACGGCTCATAAGTAGACGTGCCAAGATACGCCCGATACGCCCAAAGCCATAGAGTACCACGTCCGTGGCAGGGATTTCGGTGCCATTGGCAAAATCGCTTGCTTTTTTACCTTCTTTGACCGCTTGTCCCAAATCGGCGGTGATATTGGTAGCGGTGATGTCTTTGGCAAGGGCAAGGGTGTCCGCCACGTCAAGTCCTGCCTTGGCGTGCTTGGCCAGAATGTCCGATACCGACAACGCCACGCGCTCACCAAAAAACAGAACATTGACGTTTTGGGTAGACAATTTGGCAAGGGCAACAAGCAGTTCTGTTGCTTGGGTTTCTTGGGTTTGGCGTTTGGTTAGGTGGTCTTGATAAATGCTCATATGCTGTCCTATCATGAATGAATGGAATGGATAATATAACAAAACACCCAAATTTTAAAGGAATTTGGGTGTTTTGACAAGGGTTATTTATTTTAAAAATAGGGGTATTTTTTAATTTACATACTATCCAACCACATCAAAATCTGCTGATTTGCTTGCGGAAACCGTTCATCACTTTGTAATAAAGTCATTTTATCAAGCCATAATAAAGCCTGATTATCCAAGCCAAATTTTTTGTCTTTAAAATCAAGATATTGGCTATCACTCAAAATAATATCATACACATATAGTCTAACTGCTTTATCTTCATAATCGTGATAAACTTGCCCAAGCTCACTCATCGCATTATTACTAATATCCAAGCCAAGCTCTTCACTCACTTCACGGATTAGGGCGGTTTGGGGTGTTTCATCTGGCTCAATCTTACCGCCAACAAATTCCAATTTACCGCCTTGATGTTGATGAGCATGACGGGTCGCCAGTAAAAATTCATCGCCATATCGCAATACCGCTACCGCCACAGGGGTGATTTTTGGAGAATTTTTGCCTTTGGTAGTCATATTTATACCTTTTATCAGAAAAATGGTCAAATTTATCAAATTTTGCAATTTATATTTGCAATCTTAGAAAAATTTGATATTATATCAACAAATGATAACTTTTATTGTTTGTAAAAATTTAGTGTTTAGATAAAATTATCATTTTAAGCTAATAGTTATTATCAGCCAGACGGCTCGGAAAAATATCCGCAACCCGTCCAATCATAAGGAAACTTGTCATGACCATGACCATCGCTCGTTATTTTAGCAACCGTGAATCCACTCGTCTGCCCACCCTGCATTCACAAAACTTATTCGCTTTGACCAAGGAAGTGCGGATTGAACATCAGGGCGAAGAATATCGCTTGCGTCTGACACGCAATAACCGCTTGATTTTAACCAAATAATTTATCAAAATTTTCATAAACTCCAAACCAAAAAGTACGCCCCTAATCGTGGTGTGCTTTTTGGTTTTTAGCAAATAGGTAAGGATAAATTATACCCCATTCCCAACTTTGTATAAGTGATTGACTTTTCAAGGGCGAATGTAATTCGCCCCTACAACTCTAAAAATAATCATTGAAAAATCAACAAGTTACCATTTTAAGTTGAGAATGAAGTAAATTATACTTATCCCATTATCCAACCTAAAACTTCCAACGATAAATCACATCAACCATGTTTTCAGCGGCAGATGTCGCCTGTACATAGACACGGCGGGTCAGCTGATATCGCATGGACAGTTCAGTCTCGGCATTAAATACGCCCACACCATAGCGGATATATAGGTCAGGCGTGATGTAGCCTGTAACATTAACATGCGTGTCGCTTGAATTACCTGACGCGTCCACCGTCAAGCTCTCAAAACCCAACGCACTGCCGATTTGGTTGGTAAGTCCACGTGTGCCTGACAAACCAAGGTTTAACCCTGCCGCCGCTAAGTTATTGGTGACCTGCGAGCGAAAACCTTGTTCGGAGATTTGACTGTCTGCCGATGGTGACAGTCGCCCTGTGATGATGGCGTTCATCGCTTGTTGTTCGGACAGCCCTGCGTTATTAAACACGCTAATATCTGGAGCATTTGCCGTGCCTTTGATGCGTACACCCACCGTTTGTCCTTCTATCTCTTTTTCAGCTTCGATAGATAGACGGGGGTTTAGCATATCGCCATTAAAGCGAATTTGGGCATAGTTGAGTTCGAGATTTTGCCCAATACCATCAATCTTGGTGCGTTCAGACACCTGTATCACGCCCCGGGCTTGGGTTTTTCCCTGTCCGCTTTGGGTCAGGTGCAACGCCCCTGCCAGTGGGAGTTTAGCACCAAAACCACGGAATGTCACATCATCGCCCAAATCCAGTCCGATGTCAGCATTGATACTCCATGGGGCTGACACTGCCAACACCTGTGCGACATTGCCCGACAGGCGACGGTCAAGCACCGACACATCAGGCGACTGAACCACGACATCGCCCTGTGCTTCGGGCGGGCGAATGGTCGCTGATGGTATGACCACCACGCCTTTGATGTCCACATAGCGAGATAAGGGCTTGACCACCACTTCAAGGTCGGGACTGACCTGTGCCACGACCATGGGGGGCGAGCTGATGGTCAAATCATCGGCGGAGAGATTTACTTTGGCTTGGAGTTCCTGTTGCCAATCTACCTGCCCCGTCAGCACGCCCTGCCCCTGCCCACCAACAAAATCACCTGTCAGTGTCGCTTGCGTGCCTGATACCTGAGCTGATAGGTTGATGTTTGTCAAATCCAAAGGCACATCCATGACCGCCAAATGCCCATCCGTCAGCTCAGCATTACCATAGAACAAGGGGCGAGACAGCGTACCGCCCACACCACCTTGGAGCGTAACGTTGCCCGATAGGGCTTTTAGGCTTGGCAAAAATGGACGCACCACCGCCAAATTAATGTCATTAACCACCACCGCCCCCGAGATGGGCTTGTCATCGGCGAATGGATTCATCAGCACATCAGCATAGCCTTCGCCTATCGTCCCTGCCACATCGGTGCGTAGTTTTAGCCCTGTGGGCGTACTTTGGGCGATGACCGAGATACGCTCATAGGGCATTTCCACATAGCCTGTATCATCGCCATACAGTCCCAGTCGTCCATTATCCGAATATAGTACAGCATTAATTTGGGGGTTGGCATTGCCTTTTTTATGACTGATTTTGGCTTTGCCATTTAACTTAGAATGCCAAAAGATATCACTGGGCATGGCAGGCGAGAGTACGGACGTATCAAGGTCTTGGATGACCAAATCCGCTTTGATTTCATTGGGGGTATAGACCAGCGTGTCTTGTAGGCACAGCGACCCTGTACCGCCTGCACGGGTTTTACTTGTCTGCCAGCAGTGCGGGGCGATTTGTAAGCTCTTATCTAGTCCTATCTTAAACTCGGTCGGCTGTCTTTGTGATAACAGCCCAAAGCGGGTCTCCATCCGCCCTTCGCCCAGTACGCCTTGGTAAGTCTTGGTTTGACTGTTAAAACCGCCCACCACTTTGGCACGTGCCTCCACCTGAGCATTTTTGGTCGTCAGTGCCAACTCGTGCTTATCCTGCGTGCCTTTAAAATCAAGCCGTGCCGACTTCACTACCCGTCCCATGGCGATGATGTCTGACACCTCAACTAATAGCTGACTGGGGGCATTGCCCAGATTGACAATCTTACCCACCAAGCTCGCCTTTTGGACAATGACATCCGCTGTACGCACGTCATTGGCATTTAAATCCACATAAATGGTCGGTAACTCGGTGCGATTATCCACCAAAATCACACCGCCTTTTATCGCCCCCCGAGCACTCGGAGTGAGCTGACTTAGGTCGGTAAGATTAAGTGCTGTGGTGAGATTTTGCTCATTGCCATGCATGCTTGCGACATTATCGCCCATGCGAACTTGGACTTTCTCGGCATTTAGCTTACGGATGATTTGGCGGGTTTGTCTGGTGTTTTGTTCCAACTGACGCTGAAAATCGGTAATGCTTTGCAAGTCAAAACTCTCAGGACTGGTTTTTAGACTGCCAATATATCCACCCAAATCATCAGGCAAATCAAACTCCCCCGACAGCGACCCTGTGGCAGTCACATCCTGCCCTCGCATGACACCTGTCAGAGCCAAGCCATCAATGGCGATACGCTGAATGTCCTTACCCCACCGCCCTGTCGTGGTAAAGCCCCCTGTCAGCTCGCTGTCCATGTCACGCACAAAGCGACCGATGTTCAAGGCATTCATTTTCGCCGTCAAATCCCACGCCATCTGCCCGATATCCACCGTCCCTGACGCTGACAGCTCACCTGCCCCCCCTGTATGCTCCAAGCGATGTACCACAAAGCGGTCATTCGCTCCGCTAACATCTACCATCAGCTGACCGTCTGGCACGTCATCATGAGCGACTTGACCGTCAAATTTGGCGGTAAGTTTGCCCAGTTTACCATCTTGATAACTGCCTGTGCTACTCATGTCGCCTGTGATGACAGCAAGCAAGCTCGTATTATCCACCACAGTAGACGTGTCTATCTCATCAAGTCGAGCCTTGATGTCCCAACCAATGCCTTGGGCGAGCGTCAACACCCCCGAACCTGACAGCCCGCCTTTGGGCGTGCGATAGTCTAGGGTGTTGATGTTCATCTTATCTAAGTTGCCATAAACCCCAAGCACAATATCGCCCGTGCCAACCTTGGGCAGTAGACTCTGACCAAATCTGCCCTTAAAATCGGCGGTAAAATGACTAACGTCCGCACCTGCCATCTGCACCAACGCCTTGCCCTCGCCTGATAGAGTCATGGTGCTGTCATCAGCAAGGGTCGCTGTCAAGTCCGAGCGAATGATGTTAATCTCATGCGACTGTCTTGTATGATTTGGCTCTTTGGGCGAGCTTGTGGTATTTGTCTTTGCCTTGGTATTTTGCCCATCTTCACGCATTCGCCCTGTGGCTAGGATGGTGCCTTTGATGAGTGAAAATGGGGTCTTATCAGGGATGTCAAAATACGCATTGGGCATAAAGCCATCGGTCGCCAAATCAAACTGCCAAGCCAACGGCGTGCTGGTTGTAGCAAGGTCAATCCGCCCTGTCCCCGTCAAGCCCCCAAGCTCGCCTTGATAATGAAAGTCCATCAGATGAATCCGCTCGCCCTTTTCGATATTGGCACGAATGTCATAATCCCCCACAGGGGCAACCGATAACGCCTTGACGTTTGCCTTGCCCTCAATGTAGGTTCGCCCCTCTTCTAGGCGAATGCTTGCCGTGCCGTGTGGGCTATTGATGTTATCAATGTTTGGCACGCCTGTTCGCACCAAGTTTTGCCAATCGGCATGAATCCGCCACGGGGCGTTAGGGCTGTCTTGGCTTTGGGCGAGCGTTGCCTGCACTCGCTCGCCATCTTTTTGGGCTAGGTCAAATGCCAAGCGAGTCTCATTGGTCGCCTTGTCCAGATAAAAATATTGAAAACTCAAAGCCCCATCTAGCACCATCGGCAGATACGCCTGATAGTCGGTGTATTCAACAGGCATGAACTCACGCACTCGCACGCCATCGCCACGCACCGTCACATCCATCATGAACTCATCTGACCACTCCATGTTGCCATCAGCATGGAGCTGTCCGCTCGGGGTGTCTGCCGTCAGTGTCTCGATGTCCATGCCACCATCACGCACCACGCCCCGACCATAATACCGACCGGTTGGTATGTCTCTACCTGTCAAGTCGGCATTCATGCGTAGCTCAATGCGTTCAACCACGCCATCAGCGGTAATTATCCCATCTTTTATCGTGATGTTCTGCTCCTCGGCATAGGGCAGAACGGCATGATTGACGTACAGTTTGGCACTAAATGGCGAGCCGTCATCTAGCCCTTGGGCGACGAACTCACCATGAATGTCGTGTTTGTTGTATTTACTGGTGACTTTGCCGTGCGTGCGTTTGAGCGTGCCTTTGGCGGTGGCGTGTAGCGTGTCAAAATACGCCTTATCCAAGGCGGACACCTTAACATCCGCCGTGGCGGAGAGCGGATAGTCGCCTGTCAGACGAATCTCGCCATTGACATTACTCACGCTCACGTCATGATTAAAGTCAAGACTCCCGCCTTTGATATGCACATCCGTCCCTACCCATTTGCCATCTGTCAAAGCAATGTCGTACAGATAAATGGCGTCTTTATAACCGCCCGTGCCATCACTTTGGATATAACTGACTGTGCTTGCGGTCGTGTTTTGTAGGCGTAGGCTAACGGGCAAATCAATGGTCGCATAATCAAACGGCTCGCCTGTGGGCGGTTTGTGGTTGATGATGTCAAGCTTATCAATGCTCGCTTCTGCCAAATGTACTTGACGGGCAAAGACCGCTCGCCAGCCCAATTTAACATAGGCTTGATTGACCTTTATTTCCATGTCTTCGCCTTGGGCGATGATGACATCATTCACCCACACACCCCCACGCAAACTGCCTTTGCCATAGGACAGCTTGGTGCCAGTCTCGGTTGCGATTTTTTCTAAAACAAATTTGGTGCCAGTCTCGGTGCTAATGGCATAAAACAGCAATGCAAAAATCAGCATAAGCACGATGACAATGGCGACAAACAGCCGAATGAGATACACCTGCCATTTGGGTTTTGGCGGTGTGTGTGATGGGTCTGTACCCAACTGATGAGGCAAATCCGTCCCTGCCTTATCATCAGGCGTGGCATTTTTAGGGTCGGTGGGCTTGTGGTCAGTCATGGCAAACAGTGGTCGTTAGGCGATAAAAATTATCATAAAAAATGATGCATTAAACCATAATTTGAGCAATTTTTCAATAAATCTCTTTCCAAACTAAAAATAAACCTTTATAAGTATTGGGGTTGAAGTTTTTAAAAATCCACAAAAATCGGGGTTTGGAAAGAAGTCTAATGTAAAATCAACGTAAAATCAATCATCATAACAAATAAGAATATATGCCAAATTTGAACATACAATAAAAAATTGCTCACTTAAAAATCAATACTTTACAGCTTTATATGGGACAAATTGCAATTTGCCCTTACAAATCCATCCAAAGACATCATCCATTTACAATACTCACGAATATTTCAAATGCAAATTTGAACGGACTTATCATTTAAATTTTTAAAAAGGAGCCCCGATAAAGAAGTGCAATTTCACCGATTTATCTTTTTCTCCCACGCCCGTTGCCACATCCAGTCGCACCTGTCCTACCGGGGAGGCATAACGCACACCCACGCCTGCTCCAACTTTGGTGTCATTTTTAAAATCCTTATCATAGGCATTGCCCACATCGGCAAATACACCCAATCTTAGCCCTTCTAGGACTTCATAGTTATACTCACCGCTTGCTACGGCTAAGGCTTGACCTCCTGTCAGATAACCTTTATCAGATAAAGGTGACAAGCTGTCATAGTTGTAGCCACGAATGCTTTGGTCGCCACCTGCAAAAAAGCGTAATTTATACGGTACAGCATTAAAGTCATCTGCCCACAAATAGCCCAAATTAAGACTGCCAATCAGCTGGTGCTGACGGTCTTTTCCATGGCTGTTATCACCAAAGCTATACACGCCACTTACCCCCGCTCTTAGTATTGCCATATCGGTATCGGTTAATAAGCCCTGTTTGCCAAGCTCTAATGAGTAGTGCTGACGATAACCTTTCATGGGATTTGCCAAATTATCCGCCACCATCTTATTCATGGCATAACCTAGCAGTAGTGCTTGTTGGGTAGGTTTACCATGTTCAAATTGCACTGGCAGATCCTGCCATGTCTCCCGTGGGGCGTTGGTTTTAAGCTCATCTAAACGATATTTTAGCGAATAGGTGCGATTCCAACCATTGTCTTTGACAAGATTACGGCTTAATCCTGTCTCTAAGGTTCTGCTGGACAAATCAAAATTCCCCACACCTTGATTAATTCTCTCCTCGTTATAGCCCAGTGATGCTTTGGCTTTATCATTTAAGGGGTGACCGATGGGGCGAGTAATGTAAGTATCTACACCTTTTTTGTTTTGTGATATCCGTACATCCGCTCCTGCTTGCATGCCATCACGGTTGAGTAAATTATGCTCAATCCTTGTGATAAATCTTGTGCCACTGTCTGACCCCCAACCCACACCGATTTGGGCATCTCGGGGCTTGTCCGACATCACAAAGACATACAGTGGCACTTTTTTGTCTTCATAGACATCCTGCCCACCTTTTCGCCCTGCCAGTACAGGCGATTCTACACCTTCGGGTAGCTCTGGCAGGACATCGCTGGACTCATCGGGCAGTATCATCTTAGCCACGCTACTGACCGCATCCGAGATACGCCCTAGGATACTGCGTGACTGCTTACTGCTGTCGGTGACAAGCAGGCGGTCATCAGGGGCGTTATAGAGTCGCTCGGCTTTTTGTTTGACCAACGCCAGTTTGTCGCTGATAATCTCACTTGTGGTAAAGTCAATCGGGTCGATGGTCGCCGTCACGCCATCACCCAAATCCACCGTCTGGCTACCATCATCCGTCTCGGCTCGGGCAGTGGTATTTTCAAAATTAATCCCCGTCTCTGGGGTCTGACTGGGTAGGACTATCTCGGTATTGACCGCATTAAAATAACCCGTGGCAAGTAAGTTATTGCTTAGGTTGCGTGTGGCGGTGCGATTATAGGCATCACCCATCTCAAAGGTGACCAGTTTGCGTAGCACTTCGGGCTTGACGGGCAGTTTGTCAGGGTCGGTCGTCAGCTGACCTGTGTTCTTATCCACGGTAAAAAACACCACATCATCAAAGCGGTATTGCTCGCCTGTATCATAGACCAAGTTCACGTCCGCCACATTATCAGGCAGTATCACGTCCGCAGAGTTGCTAAGCCATCTACCATCAAAATAACCATGCTCGCCACTGACTTCATCAATGATTGCCTTATTGTCTTCATATTTGCCATGATGAAAGACATCGCCCTGTTTGAGCGGAGCGTTGTCTTGGGCTTGGACATAGGCAGGGTCATCCGCCCCCAGACCACGCACATCCAGTACCGCATTATCCACAACGACAGGCTCGCCCAAATCATGCATGACCAGATTTATCTCGCCTGCCCCTGCCCGCTCTATGCTAAAATTTAAATCATAATAACCCACCGCTTGACCTGCGGTGATGACCGTCTGCCTAAGGCGTGCCACCGACGCCCCAAAGTCTGCCACACTCTCAGCACTAATCTCTTCTAAGGCGGTCACGATGTTGGCAAATGGTTCGGATTTTAGGGTTTTACGGGCGACTTTGTCGGCATTGTCGGTGGCTTTGGCGTTATTCATACGTCTTGCCATCATCTTGGCTCGCAGGGCTTCAAAGTCATCCAAACTCTCCACCGCCGTATTCCAGCCCACACGCTCGCCCCCGTGATAGACATTGACTTTTAGGCGAGTGACCGCTTCTACGCCGTCATTGAACAGGCGGCTGTACAGGCGTTTGATGAGATTTGGCGGTTTAATCTCATCAACGACGGCATCAGGACGTGGGGGCGGTGTGTTCGCTTCGTATTCGTACTCAGGCAAATAAGCGGTCGGGTCAAGCTCGCTTTGTGTCTCATCCTGCCCTGCGGTCACACTCTCATAAGTGGGCAATTTGGTAATGGCACTCTCGTCCAGCCCGATGGACGTCTTATCCGTGCCAAGCGTGGCAATGTCGCCATCTTCAATCTTGGCAAAACCATCTTCATGGCGGGTGTCGGCATGACTGACATCTGCTGTCTCATAAAAGCGGTTGTCCGTACTGGCATCTTGTAATTTTTTCTCAATCTCTGCCGTGGTCAGCATTTGACTGGCGGACATGTCTCCAAAAAACACATCATCAGGCAGACCATTCGCCAACATCTCTGTATCGCTCAGCTTGCCATTATTCATTCCATCATTATCTGTCTTGCTTGGCTCGCTATTGTTGGTCTCGCCTGCCATCTCAGACATGGACGCATCAGGGCTGACTGCGGGCGGTAAGGTCGGCAACTGACCAGCACTCGCAGGCAATGCCCCAACCCCCATCAGGGCATGCAAGCACAAGAGCAGGTGTGTTTTTTTGTGTACAGATACAACTTTTTTCATGATAAATTTTAAAAATTTTAAAAATCTCTGCTATTATAAACAACAACATTTCTATTATCAACACAAAGCATCATGGCATCCCAATTCTCTTTATTTAAAACTCGTCGTTTTAGTTCAATGTTTGCCACTCAGTTTTTAGGGGCATTTAATGACAACATATTCAAACAAGCACTCATCTTGGTGCTTACCTACACCGCCGCCGCCAAAATGGGGGTTGCGGTCAGCTTGCTTAACAACCTTGCCGCCTTGCTATTTATCCTGCCTTACTTTTTGTTTTCGGCATTGGCAGGGCAAATCGCCGATAAATACGAAAAATCACAACTCACCCAAAAACTTAAAGTATTAGAAATCATCATCATGACTTTGGCGGCGGTCGGGTTTGTCTTTGAGTTATATCCCTTGCTGTTTGTGGCGTTATTTTTGATGGGCACGCATTCTACCTTTTTTGGTCCTGTCAAATATGCCTATCTGCCCGAAGTCATGCACAAAGATGAGCTGGTCGGGGCAAATGGGCTGTTTCAGACGGGTACCAGTCTTGCCATCTTAACAGGCATGATGTTGGCAGGGGTCTTAACCCAGCTTGATAACTCGCTTGTGTGGATATCAGCAACCACCTTATTTATCGCCGTTTTGGGTTTTATTGCATCTGGCTTTGTGCCTGCTATTGCACCCCACGAACCCAACTTAGATATTGATTATCATATTTTTCGCACCAGTTTTGGGGTCATCAAATATTTATACAGTTTGCCGTTATTATTTTTTATCATTTTGGGCAATAGCTGGTTTTGGTTTTATGGGGCGACTTTTTTAACCCAAACCCCTGAGTTTAGTAAAGTGATTTTGCATGGTAATGAATCTGTGGTGATTTTATTATTGACCCTATTTTCTGTTGGTACTGCCATTGGGTCGTTATTATGTAAAACACTCACCAAAAACCAAATCAGCCTAAAACTTTTGCCCATTGGCATCATCGGACTTAGCTTATTTGCTGTGGATTTGTATTTGTCACTAAGTGGCATACATATCATCGCACCTGCCCATGGTACTTATACCATCAGTGAGATATTAAATCTAAATGGCACAATTCGGGTGTTTGCTGATTTGTTTTTATTGGGTCTATCAGGGGGTATTTATATCGTGCCATTATATGCCTTTATGCAGGCTTATGCCCCCATCAGTCATCGTTCACGTATTATTGGGGCAAATAATATCTTTAATGCGATATTTATGGTCGGCTCTGCCATCTTCTCTATCATCATTCTAACAGCATTAAAACTCTCCATTGCCCAACTGTTTTTAATCACAGGTATGATTAATGTCGTCTTTGGCATATTTTTATATTTAAAATTAACCCATCATAAAGACAGCATGGCAATGGCAAAAGACGGTGGTAGGATTTAAAACAGCGAAAATCTCATCAGCCCCCACTCATCATCATCGCCATATCAATGGCACGCCTAAGACTACTGCTGCTCGCCTGCCCTGTCCCTGCCAGCGTCAATGCCGTGCCATGATCAACAGAGGTACGCACATAGGGCAGACCCAAAGTAATATTGACCGTATCGCCAAAACCGTGCGATTTTAAGGGAGCAAGCCCTTGGTCATGATACATGGCAATCACCACATCCGCCGCCGCCAAATTCCGCTCGGTAAAGAGTGTATCGGCAGGCATGGCAAGACTGACATCCATGCCTTGTTTGGCAAATGTCTGCAAAACAGGGTTAATCACGGTCAGCTCTTCATCACCCAGATGTCCGTCTTCGCCTGCATGGGGGTTTAGTCCACAAACTAGGATTTTGGGGCGAGTTATGCCAAATTTATACACCATTTCATCGTGCGTGATTTGCACCGTTTGGCGAATCTCTTGGGGTGTGATGGCACTGGGTACGTCTTTTAGGGGGATATGCGTGGTTACTAGGGCAACCTTCATCTTGGCATTGGCAAGCATCATCACGACCTTATCCACGCCTGCTTTGTGCATAAAATACTCGGTATGACCGCTAAATTTATCGCCATTATCTAGGCACACCCCACCATCTATCATCACCGATTTTTGTAGGGGGGCAGTGATGATGGCACGAACTTGGCGAGTGGTGGCGAGCGTGTGGGCGATGTCAAGTTGAACCTTGACCATGCGGGCGTTATCGACATTTAGCACGCCTGCGACCACAGGGGCAGGGCAAGGCACATGGAGCAGATAGATAGAGCGTGGGGCAGATAGGTCAATCTCACCGATGTCATCTATCACTGCCATATCCGCCAGTATGTCCGTCTGTGCCTTGCTGTGTCTTTGTAGCTGTGCCACTCGCTCAGCAAAGGCGTGTTTGTCCGCACAGATAATCAGGGGCGTAGGCAAGGCGTGGGCGTGATGGGTCAGCGTATCGATGACGATGTCCATGCCAATGCCGGCAGGTTCGCCTGTGGTAATGAGTAGGGGTTTGGGGGGCGTGGTCTGCATATTGATGTCGTATGTGGATAAATGAGTCGTCTATTTTACCGATTAATCAATATTTTAAAAAGCACATTTTTGGGCTTTGTGGTAAAATTTACCACCATTTTTAAAAATAATCACCATGACCGAAGTTAGCACCCCAAAAGACACCAAAACCACCAATGATGACCTACTGACCCTGCAACCGCCACACAACATGGACATTGAGCGGGCGTTACTGGCGTCACTCATGAGTATTGATGATTCCTTTGAGAAAATCGATGGCATTGTCAAGGCAGAAGATTTTTATGGCGAGCGTCATCGGCAAATTTTTAATGCCATCAATCATTTATCACGGGTCAATCAACCTTATGATACGCTGATGGTGCATGACTTTTTGAGTCAGCAAAATCTACTTGCCATGGCAGGCGGGGAAGAATATCTTATGCAAATCAACCAAAGCCCTGCCACGCTCTTTAACCTAATCCCCTATGCCGAGCGGGTGCGTGAGTTCTCGGTCTATCGTCAGCTCATCAAATCCGCCAATACCATGCTCAATCTGGCGTATCATCCCAAAAAACAGACCGTGAGCGAGATTTTGGACGTGGTTGAAGCAGATATTTTTCGCATCAATGAAGACTACTCTCGTGGCACGGGCAAGCAAGGGGTTCGGCGAGTCGAAGACATCTTGCAAAGCGTGACTGACCAACTTGTTGAGATTAAAAGCCGTCAAGGCGGACTCATCGGACTGCGTACACCCTTTGAAGAGCTCAATAATAAAACCCAAGGCTTACAGCGGGGCGACCTGATTATTTTGGCGGCACGTCCGTCCATGGGTAAGACCACCTTTGCCATGAATCTCGCCCAAGAAGTGCTGGTGCAGGAGCTACCCGTGGTCATGTTCTCCATGGAAATGCCTGCCGAATCCATTCTCATGCGGATGATGTCAGGGTTTAGTAGCATTAACCAAAGCAACCTACGCTCAGCACAGATGAGCGAAGATGAGTGGGTGCGTCTGTCGCAGGCGATGACCTTTTTTCAAAACACTCATCTGTACATTGACGACCGTAACAACCTACCGCCATCCGAAGTCCGCTCCACCTGCCGACGTATCGCCAAGAACCACCCCGAAGGCTTGGGCATGATTGTCGTGGATTATTTACAGCTTATGAAAGTGCCGGGCATGGAGAACAACCGTGTCCAAGAGATTGGCGAGATTAGCCGAAGCCTAAAAGCCCTAGCCCGTGAGATGAACTGCCCTGTCATCGCCTTATCTCAGCTCAACCGTAGCCTAGAACAGCGTACCGACAAACGCCCGATGATGGCGGATTTGCGTGAATCGGGGGCGATTGAGCAGGATGCTGATCTCATTATGTTCATCTATCGTGATGAAGTGTATTATAAGGACAAGGCGGACAACAAAGGCTTTGCCGAGATTATCATTGGCAAACAGCGTAACGGCCCTATCGGCAAACTACCCCTTAGGTTTGTGGGTGAATACACCCGCTTTGATAATCTCATCGTTGGCGACAGACCCGATGATTATGAAGAAGAATGACAAATAAAATGACAAATAAACAGGACAACCCATGCGACACACCCACATCACCATAAGCCAAACCGCCCTAGCCCATAACTTGGGCGTAATCAAACGCCACACCCCCCATGCACACGTCATGGCAATGGTCAAGGCGAATGCCTATGGGCATGGGGTCGCCCACTGCCTACCTGCTCTCATGCAAGCAGATGCTTTTGGCGTGGCAAGTTTTGATGAAGCCCTGACGATTCATGAGCTTTGTGGGCAGTTACCCAAACGTATCATTCTCATCGAAGGCGTGTTTAGCCAAGATGAGTGGCTTACCGCCCAAACACACGGTTTTGAATGCGTGGTGCATTGTCAAGCCCAACTAGACTGGGCGTTATCGCACACGCCTGCCACAGACAACCCCACACGCACCATTTGGCTCAAATACAACACCGGCATGAATCGCTTAGGCTTTGGGCGTGATGACGTACTAGCCTGTGCCAAACTTTTACACGATAAGGGATATCGGCTGATTCTTACCAGTCATTTTGCCTGTGCTGATGACAAAGACCACCCTGCCAACGCCCTACAAATCCAGCGATTTGATGATGTGCTAACCACCCTAAAATCCTTATATGGCGATGTACAAGGCTCGCTGTGCAACTCAGCAGGAATCATCAACTTCCCCCACGCTCATCATGACTGGGTGCGTGCAGGCATTGCCTTATATGGGGCAAGCCCTGTGGCGGACAGCTCTGCCGATGAGCTCGGCTTATCCCCTGTGATGAATTTTACCGCCCAAATCTTTGCCACGCATGAGCTAAATATAGGTGAGCAGGTCGGCTATGGTGGGCTATGGAGTGCGGACAAACCCACTCGCATTGGCGTGCTAAGTGTCGGCTATGGCGACGGCTACCCCCGTGTGGTTACTGATGCTAAGGTGTCTATCGTCAAAGACACTCAAACCTATCTTGCCGACATTGTCGGGCGGGTCGCCATGGACATGATGATGATAGACATCACAGGCTTGCCTGTGGGCGTGGGCGATACGGTCATGCTGTGGGGCGATGATTTGCCTGCCGATAGTGTGGCACATTGGGCGAATACCATTAGTTATGAGCTGTTTTGTAAAACCACCAACCGCCCATATCGGGGTGTTGTGGCATAAGTTTATTTACCAATAAAATCGGTTAAGGCATTGCATTTTTATAAAAAGATTTGTTATACTCATGCCTTTATTTTTCCATGATTAAAACAAGGAGTTGGCATGAGCGTTCGCCATTTTTTAACATTACTTGACTTATCCAAAGAAGAACTTCGCACCGTTATCAGTCGTGCCAGTGAACTTCGCCAAATGCAACACAAAGGCGAGATTTATCGCCCCTTTGTCGGTCGCACGCTTGCCATGATTTTTGAAAAATCCAGCACTCGCACCCGTGTGTCCTTTGAGACAGGCATGGGGCAGTTTGGCGGTCAAGCTCTGTTTTTATCGCCCAATGATACCCAGCTTGGGCGTGGCGAACCGATAGAAGATTCGGCGCGTGTTATTAGCTCGATGACCGATATCGTGATGATTCGTACATTCGCCCATGAGCGTGTAGAGACCTTTGCCAAACACTCGTCCGTGCCTGTCATCAACGCCTTGAGCGATGATTATCACCCCTGCCAACTACTTGCTGATATGCAGACCTTTTTTGAACACAAAGGCGACATCAAAGGCAAGACGGTAACATGGGTCGGCGACGGCAACAATATGTGCAACTCATACATCTTAGCGTCCGAGCAGTTTGATTTTCATCTGAACATCGCCACGCCAAAAGGCTATGAGCCAAACAGTGAACTGGTCGCCAAATACGCTCACCGCTTGACTTTGACAAATAGCGTTGCCGATGCGGTCAAAGACTCACACCTTGTCGTTACAGACGTATGGGCGAGCATGGGGCAAGAAGCCGAGCAGAAAAAACGTGAAGCTGACTTTGCAGGTTTTCAAATCACGCCCAAGCTACTAGACACCGCTGATAAAGACGTGCTGTTTATGCACTGCTTGCCTGCTCATCGTGGCGAAGAGATCAGCCATGACCTGCTAGATGACCCCCGCTCGGTGGTGTGGGACGAAGCAGAGAATCGTTTGCACGCCCAAAAGGCACTGATGGAGTTTTTGTTAAAAGATAAAATTAAATTGGCTTAATACTGATTGTCCGCCATCAAGGGGTGTGCCTAGCATGCCCCTACATCTATATATCATTGAATTTACCGTAATTTTAAGTTTTTGGGCATATTTATCCTACCCCATGCCCTTTTTAAAACCCATCGTTATATTAGGCATAAATAATTTGGATTATGTTAAATAAAATTTCCCTTAAAAATTTCCCTTAAAAATTTCCCTTAAAAATTTCCCTTAAAAATTTCCCTTAAAAATTTCCCTTAAAAATTTCCCTTAAAAATTTCCCTTAAAAATTTCCCTTAAAAATTTCTCAACTTAAACATCTCAAAAATCAAACAAGCCCTATACTCAGCGAGCTTTTGATGGTAGAATAAGCCATTTTAAAATGCGTTATCTGCCATGAGTATCTTTTCCAAGCTAAAAAATTCCAAACTCAAAAGCCTAGCCTGTGCCATCGATGATGATTTGAGTGCGGTGCTAGAACGTGACCCTGCCGCTCGCACCAAGATTGAGATCGCCCTGACTTATCCGGGCATTCATGCTCGCACCTTGCACCGTGCGTCTCACACCCTATGGCAGGCTGACCACAAATTTTTGGCAAGGGGTTTGTCGCACTTGACACGCATGGCAACAGGCATTGAGATTCATCCTGCCGCCAAGATTGGCAAACGTCTGTTCATTGACCATGGCATGGGGGTCGTCATCGGTGAGACAGCCGAGATTGGCGATGACGTGACTTTATATCATGGTGTCACGCTTGGCGGGGTGTCATGGGAGAAAGGCACAAAACGCCACCCCACACTTGGCGATAATGTCGTGGTCGGCGCAGGGGCGAAAATCTTGGGTGGTTTTAGCGTGGGCGACAACGCCAAAATCGGTTCAAATGCCGTGGTTGTCAAGCCTGTCCCTGCAGGGGCGACCATGGTCGGTTCGGCAGCTCGCATGATTGACAAAAACATCAAAAACACCGAAACAAGCGATGACATCAAAAGCGACACACCCAAGCCTAGCACCCCCGATAAGGGTATCCGCCTAGAATCTACCAATGACGCCAGTTTCAACGCCTATGGGCTAAGCCCAAACAGTGCCGACCCTGTGGCAACGAGTATCGCCAAACTACTCGCTCACATCCAAGCCCAAGATAAGCACATTGAAGCATTGCAAAATGCCATCTGTCGTCTTGACCCTGAGTTCTGCAAATCCAATATTGACAACCTTTGCAAAGACGATTTGGCAATCTTAACCGATGATGACGGCAAATAACCATCAAACCCAAACCCTACTTTTATCCACTTATTATTTACCAATCCAGTCTAATTTGACACACCAACATCACAGGAAACTCTCATGGCATGGCAACAAATTCACCTACAACTGACCAAAGAGCAAGTTGAACTTGCCGAAGCACTGTTCTATGAAGCCGAAGCGGTCTCCATCCTACTAGAAGACGCAGGCGATGAACCGCTGTTTGAGCCCATGCCCGGTGAAGAGCCATTATGGGGCGAGGTGGTGCTGACCGCCATTTTTGACACCAACACCGATGGGCGATTTGACGGCACCAACTTTGAGAGCCTTGCCCATGACATCGCCGCCGAAGTCAGGGCAAGCCGTGTGTGGCTATCAGTGCTTGATGATAAGGACTGGACACGTGAGTGGATGACCCATTACAAGCCCATCCAATGTGTTGGTAATCTGTGGATAGTCCCCGAATGGCTAGACGCTCCCGACCCAGACGCTACCAACCTTATCCTAGACCCCGGTCTTGCCTTTGGTACGGGCTATCACGCCACCACTCGGCTGTGCCTTGACTGGCTGACCACGCAGGATTTGACCGATAAAGTCGTCATTGACTATGGCTGTGGCTCGGGGATTTTGGGCGTGGGAGCGTTACTGCTTGGGGCTAAGCAAGTATTGGCGGTGGATATTGACCCCCAAGCGGCGCTTGCTACCCACCAAAACGCCAAACTAAATGGCGTCGAAGATAAGATGTTGGTATTTTTGCCCGATGAATTTAAGGCTTATCAACAAACGCATGATGTACAAGCGGACACGATTACCGCCAATATCCTAGCCAAGCCACTCATTCACTTTGCTCCATTGTTTGCCACCTTGTTAAAGGATAAAGGCAATATTGTCTTGGCAGGGCTTATTGAAAACCAAGTCAATGATGTTATGATGGCATACCAACCCTATTTTGACCTTGACACGCCCTATCATTATGACAACAGCGAAGACCATCATTGGTATCGTTTATCCGCTATTAAGCACAGCTGAGCGGATTAAAATTGTCAAATTCGTAACAATTTAGTAGCATAAAGAAAAATAGTGTATACGATGTTGATGATATAAAAATCATCATCCAACCTTTGTCTAAATTGGATTTAACAAAAACATGAGCAACCAAACTAAGTGCCCCCATTGCCAAACGACCTACCCCATGCCGACCGCCAAACTTGGCGACCCCAATGCTCGTGCCAAATGCGGTAAGTGTCAGCAAGTGTTTTTTCTAAATGCCAATCTGGTCAGTAGCTCGCCTGCTGCTCAAGCTCAAAGACAGACAAATCCCACCCCACAACCCCAAGCTCAGACAGCCCAAACAGTGGCACGCTCTGCCCCAACCACCTCACAAGAGCCATCCACCCCCAAACGTACCAAGCGTGTCAAACCTGTACCCACCGAAGGCATGATTCATGACGAGATGGATGGCATTGAAGAGAACAAAACCAAAGCTGTCTCTGGCGTGAGTTTTTCTGATGATGAGTTGGACAGCTTTTTAAAAGACAACATCAGCTTTGCTCCGACAGTCGCCAAAAGCACCAAGGATGAGATGGCGGATAACGAAGGGGAAGAATCTTGGGCTGATGATTTACTCAAAGACACCAAGCCTGTCAACATCACCCAAACCACTAATACCAGCTCTGCCATAAACAACGTCGATTTGGATGCCATCATCCCTGTCGCCACACCCAAACCCAAAAAACCAACCAACATCAAAGAAATCCAATCAAACAAGCCCACCGCTCAACAACTTGCTACCAAAAAATCCTTAGGGTCACAGTTACTATGGCTTGTCGGGTGTTTGTTGCTCGTTGGGCTACTGGCAGTACAATATGCCCTGTTTAATGTAGATAAACTTGCCAAAAACCCCGAAACCGCCAGCCTTGCTCATACCGTCTGCGGGGTCGTTCCTTGCAACATTCCATCAGCAGATTTAAATGGCTTGGAAGTCACATCATCCCTAGAAAATCAAAAAGACGTCATCATTGACATCACCAACAAAACCAATTTCGAACAACTGTTTCCTTACTTACTGGTGCAGTTTAAAGACAGTAGTGGTGTGGTCGTGGGGGACTTTGTGGCGGACACCAAAGACTACCTTGGCGAATCTCAGACCACCTTACTTGCCAATCAGCACAAGCGGATCATGCTTTCAGTGAACCCTACCCCCAAAGCAAGCTCGGTAACAGTTACGCCATTTTATCAACAACCCTAAGTCACCTAGCACCAAGCTAACTTGCTCTGTTAGATAAAGATTCATCCCATCATTTTGACGGATAAATGACCACTTTGTAATTATTTATTAACACAAATTAACAACAGGATAATACAGCTTAACATTAAAAACATCTCATGACTTGCCAAATTACGGCAATTATTTTACAATAATTCTAGGAAATACGCCTTCTACTAACAGGTGATTGATAGATATTGACTAGGACGTGTTAAACTTTTGTATTTGTAATGAAAAATAGGGGAAATCGCCCGTTTTTCAAGGAAAAAACTTGAGACTGATAGCCATTCTATCAAGCAAGTTTTTGACGATGAAAAACCAGATTTTAGCCATTTTTCATGCAAAAATGCACCTTTATTTCTAAAATATTTCTATATTTTAAATTGTGTTATAAAGGGCAGGCACGCCCTAGCCTACCACTCGCAAGAACAAGGTTAAGTGAGACACAGGAGCTGTTATGATGACCCCCACGCCCCCCATCCAAGAAACCACCCCGCTACATGATGAAGTTAAAAAAGCGGTGGAGAGTTACTTGATGCACCTAAATGGCGAGAACACCACCAACATGTATGAGATTTTTTTACATGAGCTTGAAAGACCCCTGTTGGTAACGGTCATGAGACACACACGCAACAACCAATCCAAGGCCGCCCAAATGCTTGGGCTAAATCGTGGCACACTCCGCACCAAGCTAAAAACGCATGGCTTATTATAATTTTTCCATGTTTTGTACCCGTCATTTTTGGCGGGTTTTCGTTTTGTTTTAATCCCACTTTTAATCCCATTTTATCCACCCTTGTAACCCAAAAAGGTATTTTTATGAAAAAATTTGCCCTACTCTCCGTCTCTGACAAGGCAGGCATTGTAGAGTTTGCCCAAGAATTATCCGCCTTAGGCTTTGGTATTTTGTCCACTGGTGGCACCTTCAAACTCTTGACCGACAATGGTGTCCATGCCACAGAAGTCTCCGCCCACACCGGTTTTGCCGAAATGATGGACGGACGAGTCAAAACCTTACACCCCAAGATTCATGGCGGTATCTTAGGTCGCCGTGAGATAGATGGCGACATCATGGCAAAGCATGGTATCAATGCCATTGATATCGTGGCGGTGAACCTATACCCCTTTGCCCAGACGGTTGCCAAAGATGACGTTACCATGAGCGATGCCATTGAAAATATTGACATTGGTGGCCCTGCCATGGTACGCTCATCTGCCAAAAACCACAAATATGTGGGCATCATCACAAGCCCTGCCGACTACGCCACCGTCATCAACGAGCTAAAAGCAGACGGCAAATTATCAGACAGCACTCGCTTTGATTTGGCGGTTAAAGCCTTTGAACATACCGCCAGTTATGACGGCATGATAGCGAGCTTTTTGGGGGCAAGACTGCTAGACAAAGGCGAGCCATTAAGCGATGATGCCACCGCCAAAACCCAATTTCCACGCACCTTTAACATTCAGCTTAACAAAGTCCAAGAACTCCGCTATGGCGAAAACCCCCACCAAACTGCCAGTTTTTATGTAGAAAGTGGGACAACAGAAGCATCTATCGCCACCGCCAAACAGTTGCAAGGCAAAGAATTATCCTACAATAACATTGCCGACACCGATGCCGCCTTAGAATGTGTCAAATCCTTTGCCAAGCCTGCCTGCGTAATTGTCAAACACGCCAACCCTTGCGGTGTGGCGGTATCGCTTGACGGCATTTTAGACGCTTATAACCTAGCCTATGCCACCGACCCTGAATCTGCCTTTGGCGGGATTATCGCCTTTAACCGTGAGCTAGATGTGGATACTGCCAAAGCCATCATCGACCGTCAATTTGTCGAAGTCATCATCGCCCCAAGCGTGGCAGACGGTGTGCTTGACATCACGTCCACCAAGAAAAACGTGCGTGTACTGACTTGTGGCGAATTGCCAAACATTGACGAACGCACGCCACAGCTTGATTATAAGCGTGTGAATGGCGGTCTGCTTGTCCAAGAGCAGGATTTGGGTATGATTGACAAATCCGACCTAAAAGTCGTTACCAAGGCACAGCCCACCGAACAAGAGCTTGATGATTTGATTTTTGCATGGAAAGTTGCCAAATACGTCAAATCCAACGCCATCGTCTATGCCAAAAACCGCCAAACCATCGGTATCGGTGCAGGGCAGATGAGCCGTGTGAACTCCGCTCGCATTGCCGTCATTAAAGCCGAACACGCAGGACTGCCTGTTGAAGGAGCGGTTATGGCATCGGACGCCTTTTTCCCATTTAGAGACGGCATTGATAACGCCGCCAACGCTGGCATCAAATGTATTATCCAACCGGGGGGTTCGATGCGTGATGAAGAAGTCATCGCCGCCGCCGATGAGCATGGCATTGCCATGGTGTTTACCGGCATGAGACATTTTAGACACTAAAAATTAGGACATATCCCAACCAACAATAAACCCCTATCTTGGGGTTTATTTTTTGCTTATATAATCACCAAAGGGCGTGTTCAACACACCCCTACAAAGGCATTTTTCAAGATTTGACATTGGTGCAAATTGGGGTTAATTTGTTGTATCTTACACCATACGAATGCTTGGCAAATGCCAATCATACCGCACCGCCAGCATTCGCACACCAAACACCACCATCAGCATGGCAAGCTCGCACAGCCACGCCACCACACCCAGTCGTCCCAGCCCCAGATAGGTCAGCGACCCCAAGATACTGGCGGTAATATAAATCTCCTTTTGCAGTACCATCGGCAACTCTTGGCAAATCATGTCTCGCATGATACCGCCTGCGATACTCGTCATCACCGCCATCATCACGGCAATCAGCGGTGTCGCCCCCATCGATAACGCCACCGTCAGCCCAATCACACTAAATGCCGACAGCCCAATGGCGTCAAACAACTTTAACACGCCGTTCATGCGTGCCGTCGGACGAAAAAACATCTGACATAGGATTGATGTTATCGTAATGGCGAACACATAATTTAAATCTATCGTCCAAAAGAGCGGATGTCGGTCAAGCATGACATCACGAATCGTCCCACCGCCAATGGCATTGACCATAGACACCAAGATACAGCCAAACAAATCAAAACCCTTACTAATGGCAAGCATGGTGCCTGCCACCGCACAGGCAATAACTCCAACAAAATCAAGTACATAAATCAAACTTGCCGTATTAATCGGCTGAGCTAACTCTATCATAATCATTCTATCATCAAAAAATCGGGTAAGATACCCGATTTTTATTTATAATCTTAAAATAGTTTATATAAATCAATGGTTTATTATTACAACCCAATCTCACCGATGAATGGCAAATGGCGGTATTTTTGTTCATAATCCAAGCCATAACCCACGATAAAGCGGTCTTCGACTTCAAAACCCAAAAACTTCACGTCCATGTCTATCTCACGGCGAGACGGCTTACTGACCAGCGTGCATAGCTCAATGGAGTTTGGCTCACGGGTTTTTAAAATATCCACGACCTTAGACAAGGTACGCCCAGAGTCAATAATATCTTCGACAATCAGCACATCTTTACCACGAATGTCGCCGTCCAAATCTTTTAAAATCTTAACATCGCCACTAGATACCGTGCCTTTGGCGTAGCTGGATGCGGTCATAAAATCAAACTCATGCGGTTTGTCAATCGCTCGGCACAAATCCGCCATAAAAATTACCGAACCACGAAGTAGCCCGATTAAAATCAGCTCTTTGTCGCTGTTGGCATAATGGGCGGTGATTTGTTTGCCAAGCTCGCTCACTTTTTGGGCGATTTCTTCGCTACTAATCATCACGTTTAGATTTGGTATGGTCATAAAACTACCTTTTGGTTTTGTTAAAATTGATTTAAATTTGATATTATTTGGTGCGTACACACCCTACCACTCTTGATATTAAAAAGTGGAATTAAATGGAAGCCATCATCGCTGGCGAATATATCGCCCAAACAAAAGCTAGGGCGATTAAAAAAGACAGCACAAGCACCAATAGCCCAATATGCCATTCTTTTTTAATGATTGCCACACTGCCAATGATTAAATTAAGTTTTGGGATTAGCCAAATGGCTTTTGCTTGGGTGATTGACAGCATAAAAGCCGTATAAGGCACAATCTCAACGCCAAAACCCTCCCACATTCTAAGCAATTTATTTAACTCGTGTGGATTATAACCGCCAAGCAGATAGATAAACACACCTTGAACACCTACGCATATCAGCAGTAATAGGATAAAAAGTGCTTTTATTATCATATTTGACTCACAATCAATCCAACACAGGATTTATCGTTGGGATTTTGTTGCTAAATTTTGGGTTAAAGGTCTGCACTTGTGGGGCGGTTGGCAAGCCAATATCGGCAAGTTTTTCACTCACGCCCACTTGGATATTATCGCCTTCAAAGAGCCGTTCATCGTCCGTCCGCTCGGTTTTTAGACTTTCAAAATCAAACAATTCACGGTCGGCAAGCTGACTTGGGGCGACATTTTGCAAGGCTTTAAACATACTGGCTAGGCGTTTTGGGTGAGCGTTATCCCATTCCCGAAGCATATCATTTATCATCGCCCGTTGCAGGTTTTCTTGTGAGCCACACAGCCCACAAGGAATAATGGGAAACTGCTTATAATTGGCATATTTAATAATATCCTTTTCGGCAACATAGGCAAGCGGACGGATGAGCACGTTTTGTTTGTCATCGGATAACAGCTTAGGGGGCATGGCTTTTAGACTTCCGCCATGAAACAAATTCAAAAAGAAAGTCGCCAAAATATCATCACGATGATGACCAAGTGCAATCTTGGTCGCCCCAATCTGCTTGGCAAAGCCGTACAACGAGCCACGTCTTAGGCGAGAGCAAGCCGAGCAGTAAGTTTTGCCTTCTGGCACGACTGATTTTACGATACTATACGTGTCCTTTTCTAGGATATAATGCGGAATGCCTTGTTTGGATAGGTATTCGGGCAGGACGTGTTCGGGGAAATTGGGCTGTTTTTGGTCAAGATTGACCGCCACAACATCAAAGTTAATCGGAGCAATGCGTTTTAAAAACAGCAAAATATCAAGCAAGGTAAAGCTGTCCTTACCGCCTGAGATACACACCATGACGACATCGCCGTCTTCAATCATGTTAAAATCACGAATCGCCCACGACACTTCTTTACGCAGTTTCTTTTGTAGTTTCTTGAAACGGGCGGATTTGATGCCGTCATCAAAGTCATGCTCATCATCGCCGTCCGTGTCCGTCTCTCGCTCGCTGTCGGCAGATAGGGCGTGAATGATTTCAGAATGGCTTTCTACATCGTTTAGAATTTCTTGGTTTGAAATGTCATCGTTCAAGGTTTGGCTGTCGGTCATGGCTGTTTCTCAAATTTATATTTGGTTTAATATTGGGCGAATTGCAATTCGCCCCTACATTCCAATAAAAAACGGTTATTTGGTGTGTGGTACGCACCTACCATTTTTAAATCTATTTTTAAATCATGATTTTGGTTTTACCGTATATTTTTTGGGTTTGCCCGATTGATTGGTTTGGGTGTTGTCAATGGGTATGGCAACCAATTTACCGTCAATCTTTTCATAGCGTACTTTTGGCTTATCTGATTTAGCAGGTTCATTATCATAAAATCTGTCTTTACCTGTTTGTCTTTTATCAAATGGTTTATCAGATTTATCAAATTTTTTATTAAAAGATTTGTCTTTATCAAATGACTTTTTGCCATTATCTCTAAAACCACCTTTAAAATTATCTTTTTTAAAGTTGTCTTTTTTGTCATCTTTTTTAAATCGTGGATTGTCTGATTTATCAAATTTTTTATCAAACGATTTTTCAAAAGATTTATCAAAAGACTTTTTAAATTCTCGCCCTTTTGAATGTTTTATCTCGCCTTTTTTATCATTGTTTTTGTCATGACTATAATTATCATGATAAGCCGTTATTTCATCTTGCCAATCGTCATTCACCGTATCAAATGCACTTTCAAATTCATAAACTTTCATCATTTGATTTTTGTGCGTGATTTTAAAACTTTGATGAATGGGTTTTTTAAGATTAAAATCCACGCCAATGGTTTTATCGGTGATTGGCGTTACGTCATAGCGGGCTTTGACTTCATCGTCCAACACAAATTTGGTAAAGTTATTACTAAAATACAGTACGCCATTTGGGGCAAGGCGGTTCATGGCACGGCTAATCAAGGCAACATGGTCTCTTTGTACGTCAAATGTTCCCTTAAACTTTTTGGAATTGGAAAAAGTGGGTGGGTCAATGAATATCACGTCAAATTGTTCGGTGTTATTTTTTAGCCAGTCAAATACATCGGTGGCGATGAATTGATATTTTGGTGTATCGTCTAAGGTTTTGGCGGTCAAATCAAGCCCATTTAGAGCAAAATTTTGTTTGCCCCAATTTAAATAATTGGCGGATAAATCCACACTCGTTACCGATTTTGCTCCGCCCATTGCCGAATGCACGCTGGCGGTACAAGTATAGGCAAATAGATTTAAGACATTTTTGCCACGACTGGCATTTTTTATCATTTCACGGATATTGCGGTGGTCAATAAATAGCCCCGTATCCAAATAATCAGTAAAATTCACATACAAATACGCCCCATGCTCATGAGCGACATACATTTTTTTAGACTTTTGATTATCGTCTTTGGTGTTTTTGGTATATTGGTCATTGCCCGATTGTCGCATACGGGTTTTTATAAAAATGCTTTCACGGTGAACATTAAAAATATCCCGAATGGCAGACAAAACCAAATTAAAACGGGCTTTGGCAATATCGGTGGGAATTTGTTTTGGCGGGGCGTATTCTTGGACATGAATTTTATCGCCATAAATATCAATCGCCACATTATAATTGGGCAAATCAGCGTCATAAATTCGCATATTGCTGATATTGTTTTTTTGGGCGTGTTTTTTTAGGCTTGTGATATTTTTTTGTAAACGGTTGATAAATTCTTGGCTGTCAGGATTATCAATTTCTTTTTTATTAAAATTGACAATCAATTCATGTGCCAAACGGTCGGTTTTGGCAAATTCTACCGCCCCATGACGAAAATAGACAGTCAATGCCCCGTTGTGGCATTTTAGGGTGTTTGGTTCGCTAATCGGCAAGGTGTCAGCGTGTTCAATGTGGCTTGCCAGCACCGCCATGTCTGCACGCCCCACATGGCGTAAACCGTCCGCCACGATAAGCCCCAAGCCGTGATACAAAGGCTTGATAAAATCGCTCTCGCCCAGCCGTTCGCCATAAGGGGGGTTGGTGATGACAAGCGGATAGGCGGTGGCAAGCTCGCTCAGCACGGCTTTGGCGGTGGCAAGCGATCGCTGTTCTAGGCGGACGTACTCGGCAATGGGGGCAAGGGCGGACGCTATCAGGTTCTTGTGACAGGCACGCACGGCATGAGCGTCAGCGTCTAGGGCAAGGGCGGTAAAGTCGCCTTTGATAATCTCTTTTTCTAGGCTTGCAAGGTTGGCATGAAAGTCGTCCAAGGCTTTACTAGCAAGGGTTTGCCACAGCTCGTCATCGTGGTGTTGCCAATGATAAAAGCCAAAATCGCTTGCTTTTTTGTCAATGCCCACAGGGTAGGCAGTTTTCATGAGTAAGGCTTCGGTAATGAGCGTGCCAGAGCCACACATGGGGTCAATAATGGCGGTATGCTCGCCCTTGTGCCAGTTGCATTCATAAAGCAACGCACTTGCCAAATTTTCTTTTAAAGGAGCGTCCGTGTTCGCCACACGATAGCCACGGCGGTGCAGGCTCGTGCCTGATAGGTCAAGATACAGCTCGGCAAGCTCACCTGTGGCGTGGGCGTAAATATGAAAATCAGGGGATTTGTCCACGTTTGGTCGCTCGCCTAATTTTTTGTTAAAGCAGTCAGCGACAGCGTCTTTGATACGCAAGGTGGCAAATTGTTGGTTTACCGACAGGCGTTTGTCGGTGGATAGGCGTATGGCAAAGGTGTTATCCACGCCAAACACGCCAGTCCAATCATAGCGACTGGCGAACTCATACAAGGCGGTGGGTACGTCTTCGTCAATGACTTTGGTCTCTACCGTGCGGGTGGTTTTTTTACCGCCACTTTCACGCACTTGGTTTATGGTTTGGGTTTTTTGGCGAAAATAATACTCGCCAATGGGTAATAACACACGGCTTGCCACTCGGCTATATAGGCAAATTTTGTAAAAGTCGGCAAGCGACACGCCCACACGCACCCGCCCCGTCCGCACAATCTGCCCTGCCAGCCCAAATAGATCAAGCTCTATCAATAAGGCATTTTCAAGACTGTCCGCACAGGTGATGACAACATCAAAGGCGGTGGGGGTAAAATCGGCAAAGGGTAGTTTTGGCATGGTGTGGGCTTATTTGATAAGAATTTTTGATAAGAATTTTGGTAAGGGGTTTGGGTAAACCAAGTATTATAGCATAATTTGGGACGGGTATGGTAGTGGCAATTGTTGTTTTTGGGGTGATGTTTAGCAGGGTAAATGGGCGGGGCAAAATGATGTTAGTGCCATTGTCAAGATGATTGCTTGTTATTATCAATTTAAATTACAAATAATTGTATAAATAACACCAGTTTATTTAATTAATTGTTACTGCTTTTTATGGCAATCTCTACATCTTCTTCTTTGTCATTGATATTTTTATCCAATGCTTGATGAATCATTGCCAAGCGTTTTTCTTTATCATCTGAGCGGTTAAATAATATCTCTTGATAAGGATAAGGGGTTTCAAATCCTGCTTCGTCTAAGGCTCGTTTAATACGCTCATTGATGTTTTCTTTGATAATCGGAATACGGGCAACCGATAATGGGGCAACCCAAAAACGCACAATAAAATAAATGGCATATTCGCCCACTTCACTGACGGTCGCCATAGGGGCTGGGTGTTTTAAAATCACTTCATCTTTACTTAATGTTTTGATGATGATTTCTTTGGCGTGGGCGACATCATCATATAAACCAATTCTTGCTTTGACATCAAATCTTATCATCTTTTTGGACGTTAGGTTAATCACTTCCGATGATGACATGGTCGAATTAGGAATGATGATAATGATGTTATCACGGTCAAGAATTTGCGTGGCTCGCAGGGAGATTTTGACCACTCGCCCTTCTTTATCACCCAACCGAATCCAGTCGCCCACTTGAAACGACTGTTCTATCAAAATGGTAATGCCCGCAATGAAGTTGGCAAGCGTGCTTTGGGCGGCAAAACCCACTGCCAAACCCACAATACCCAAACCTGCCACTAAGGAGACAATATCAAAACCGAACTGGGCGAGTACGCTTGCCAAAGCAAAAACGATAATCAGCACCAAAATCAAGTTTTTAAGCAGTTGTTCAATGGACGCATTGAGTTCATAGTAACGTAACACTCTGGCGACCATTTGCCCACTGGTCGCCCACAGCACATAATAAAACCCCGCCCAAGTCGCCGCTTTTGCCGTTGCCTTAATGGTCTCTGCCTGCGTGCCAATCTGCGTCATCACCGCAAGCAAGCTCGCCACAAACCATGTATAGCGTAGCACCGCCCGAGCAATCCAAACATGACGCTGTGATAGGTGTAGCGGACGGCGACAATGCTTTAATAAATAGACCAACAGCCAATAAAAAAAGCCAATAATAACCAATAAAATCAATATCTTAATACTGATACTGGCAAAAGCCATGCCCCGCTCTGTCCAGTTTAGGGTCTCATCTTCGAGCGAACCGCCAAGCGACACATACACGCTTTGGTACAAATCATTTAGGATTTTTTCAAAAAAATGGGGTAGGTTCATGAGCTGACGAATGGACGATGATAAAATGGGCGATAGCAACCGACAAATAAACCACATCAGCAAAGATGTGGTAGAATGAATAGGGTTTGTGAATTATAACATAAAGCCTATGATATTAAAAAGAGTTTTAGCCAAATATTGACCGAAAAGCGTTTTATTGGGTATAATCATCATACCAATGATTAACAACACTTTATTAAACGTTTGACATAGGAGCATGCCATGATTTTAGACATTCCCCCAATTATAGAACAAAATATTGCCATTCAAGCTCAAAAACAGGGCATGAGTGCCAATGAATGGGCAATTTCGATTTTACAAAAAGCCAGTAATCCTGATGAAATGCTATTGGCAGATTTTATCAAGAATAAACAATTAAACAGTTTTCAAGGCAATCCTACGGACATTCAAAAGGCAATGCGTGATGAATGGCAATAATTACCTGCTAGATACTTGTTTTATTTTAGGGATTTATAATGGCGATGAACACGCCCTATCTTTAATGCAAAACATTAGCTTAAAGCAATGCTCGGTTAGTGTGATTACTTATATGGAATTACTTGGCTATCATGGCATTAGCCCACAAGATGAAAAAGAACTAACTCAATTTTTAAGCTTAGTTAAATGCATTGATATCAGCCAAGATATTAAACACACCACCATTCAACTTAGAAAACGCCATAAAATAAAACTTCCTGACTGCATTGTATTGGCAACGGCTCTTGTTGATGATTTACAATTATTAACCGTAGATAATGGATTAAAGAATAAATTTTTAAAAGAGACGAATAACTTCTAATAATTTTATTTTTTGATCATGTTAATTAATGATAATATTAAACAGATTTTACAGAGAGTGAATTACATAGCCAATTAACCCCGATTTGCACCAATGCTAAGTTTTAAAAAATTTATTTATCTGATAGCAGGGTGTGTAATACGCATCTCACTGTAATTAGTGTATTTTGAAGTTAAATGATTATAACCCCTTACCCTACCAATTTTACCTACCAAAAATTCAACTAGGATTATGTTAAATAAATTTTGATAAACATAAAAAAGAGCGAATATTTTCGCCCTTTTTATCAAGTCCAATTACCACGCCTGCGACAATGCCGACAATACGCCTTTTAGCATGGCAGAGACGGTACTGCTACACACGCCAAAAACAGACATACCCCAAACCACACAAAAATAAACCCAGCTTATCACTAAGCTGGGTGTGGGTAAGATTAAAATGAATTTTCCTTGCCATTCCTAACGGCGATTTAGTTCCTATTATCCTGGTTTTTTTCTTGATTTTATCATCGATTTTATCACCATATTTTTGTGTATTATAAAAATTCTGCCCATCGCTGACCATTGGTAAAATGCCTAAAATTTTGTAAGCGATTGCCGACATTTGTGTGAAAACTTATCAGTTTTACTGATGTTTACTGGAAAATTTATGAAATTTAACAAAAACACTTGCTTTTTTTGCCCAAAAAAGGCATAGTTATGGGTTACAACTTTTTAATAAATTTAAGGTGTTAATTATGGCAGATAAATTAACTGTCGGTCTTGTGGGCTGGCGTGGCATGGTTGGTTCGGTACTCATGAACCGCATGATTGAAGAAAATGATTTTGAGCATATCACTCCTGTGTTTTTTTCAACCAGTAATGCAGGTGGCAACGCCCCTGATTTTGGTGGCAAAATCAAGAGCGATAGCACATTAAAAGACGCAAACGACATCAATGAGCTTGCCAAATGTGATGCCATCATCACCTGTCAAGGGGGCGACTACACCAAAGCAGTACACCCTGCCTTGCGTGAAAGCGGTTGGAATGGTTACTGGATTGATGCGGCAAGCTCACTGCGTATGGACGACAACGCCATCATCATCTTAGACCCAGTTAACCGCAACGTCATCGATGATGCTCTAGCCAATGGCAAAAAAGACTTTATCGGTGGTAACTGCACCGTAAGCCTTATGCTCATGGCAATCGGCGAGCTGTTCCGTCGTGATTGGGTAGAGTGGGTGTCTGCCATGACTTATCAAGCAGCAAGCGGTGCAGGAGCCAACAACATGCGTGAGCTTATCTCTGGTATGGGTGTACTGCGTGATAGCGTGGCAGACAAACTTGCCGACCCTGCATCTGCCATTTTGGAGATTGACCGCACCATCGCTGACACTCAGCGTTCGGATGAGTTTCCCAAACAGCATTTTGGGGCGGTGCTTGCAGGTAGCCTAATCCCTTATATTGACAGTCAACTTGATAACGGTCAATCCCGTGAAGAGTGGAAAGGTCAAGCCGAAACCAACAAAATCCTAGGTAAAGCCGACAGCGAACTTATCAATATTGACGGTATTTGTGTGCGTATCGGGGCAATGCGTTGCCATAGCCAAGCCTTGACCATCAAACTCAAAAAAGACATTGCCCTTGACGAGATTGAACAAGCTCTGATTGATGCAAAAAGCCCTTGGCTTGACGTTGTCCCCAACAACAAACCCGACAGCATGGCACGCCTAACCCCTGTGGCGGTAACGGGTACGCTAAATGTGGCGGTCGGTCGTCTGCGTAAGATGAACATGGGTGGCGAGTATTTGACTGCCTTTACCGTGGGCGACCAACTACTGTGGGGGGCTGCCGAACCACTTCGCCGTATGCTTGCCATCATTCAAGGGCGTATTTAACCCTTAAACCTGCTTAGCCTACCCAAGCAGAATGTTGTTAGGTTGAGCGGTTTTGGTTTTTGCAGATATTGTAAAGTTTTGCAAAAATCTTACCGCTTGCCTACATTTTAATACCATATATTTGCAAATTATCAAAATAAGCTAGCATTTTTTGCCATATTTTGTTATAAATGCACCATAAAACCGTTTATTTGACGGTCTCTTTTTATTCATTATTGACAACCCTTTAAAGGATAACTATGTCTTGGCATAAAACTCACCGCACTACTTTTATTTATCAAGCAGTGCTTGCTTCGTTGTTTGGTATGGTAAGCCTAAATGCTTCTGCCATGAATCTAGGTCAAGCCAACATCACATCGGCACAACATGAGCCTTTATCTGCCACGATAAATGTTACCAATATTGATGCGGCAAACTTCCATGCATCTGTCGCCAGTAACGACATCTATCGCCAGATGGGTCTTAGCCCCGATGCTCAGATTTCGGTGAGTTTTACACCCACATCAAACAACGCAGGTCAAATCACCCTAACTTCCAACCAACCCATCAGCACACCCTTTGCTGATGTCGTACTAAACTTAAATAACAACGGCGAGCAAATCATTGAGCCACAGACCTTGCTCATGCCTTTGCCTGCCACCAATGCTTTCACCCTACCTGAAGACAAAGTAACGCAGGTAGTGACCGCTGAGACCCGACCCAACCTACCCGAAACCAGTCCCATCACCGAAACACCTGATGACTTCATGCAGTTTGACGAACCAATAACACAGGTCATTACTCAAGGCACCCCTGTGCTTGAACCCGTACCCACTGCCATAGGCACCAGTGAAGGCAACATCATCTCCAAAGAAGAAGCGGTATTATCACAAATCACCCCTGAAGGCACCAACAGACAAGTTGATATCCTAACCGAAGAGATAGTGCGTCGTGTATACCCTGCTGGGCAAGTACCGCCGATGCCTACCGCTCCAACGTTTGATGAGCCATTCATCGCCCAAGACACCATGGCAGAACAACCCGCATCACAACCTGAGCAAACCCAAACAACAGCACCTACCGAATCCCAGTCAGGTCAAGCGACTTATGTTGTGCAACAAGGCGATAGCTTGTGGAGTATTGCGAACGTCATTGCACAAGCAAACAACATGAGTGTTAATGAAGTGATGACTGCCATCCATGAAACCAATCCTGACGCTTTTAGCAAAGGCAACATCAACCAACTCAAAACAAGTGCCAACTTAAACCTACCCAGCTATCAAGTTGTGCCATCACAAAAAGCGATTGCCGAAGCGATTGAAGCCAGACGTGCCAGCAGAGAGCGGGCCGTTACCGCAAGACAATCAGCAAGCAGAAGTAGCACAGCAAGACAAACCAGAAATGACACGCCAAGACGTGGCAGTCAAGTGACCGCCAAGCCCGCTCAAAAAGCACTACCAAGAGCTCAAATGACCTTGGTAACACCTACTCAACAAGGCAGTGCCACAGGCACCAACAGCAAACCTACATCTAACACAACAGCAGGTGGTGGTAACTTGGCAGGCACCCTTAAAAATACACGTCAGCAAACTGCCAATAACGCCAAACGTGTCAATAGCCTAAACGAAGAGCTCTCATCAGCTGCCAGAAAAGTTCAGTTGCAAAACCAAAGGCTTGCCGAACTTGAAAATCGTCTAAAAAATCTCAAAGAGAAACAATAATTAACAAGGGTAATACCCACCAAGCCTGTTCAAGCAGGCTTGTCAAATTGGAGTTATTATGGAAACCATTATTATTGCCATTGGTGCTGTTGTTGTAATTGGTATTGTGGCATTTTTTGTATTAAAAAAACTACAAGCCCAAAAATCAGAACTACCTGCCAGCCCACAAGCCCACTTGCCCACTCAGCAAGCTCCTGTGGCACCTGCACCCACACCCACCGCTACTGATGAGCTTGCCACGGCTGATGCACACATTCGCAACCAAAATTATCAAGAAGCCATAGCTGAGCTCAAACGCGTGTTGATGACCAATCCGCGTCATAACGGTGCCATGCTAAAACTACTACAAACTTATGGTGTTACTAAACAGTTTGCCGCCTTTAATCAACTTCATCAAAAAATTCACGAGATTGCCGATGGCGAGACCATTCGTGAAGCTGATTTTTGCAAATCTCTACTAGAAGAAGAGATGACTGGTGCGACAGTTCAAACACCTGCACCAATGCCACAGCCGACACCTGCCCAAACTGCAGCTGTGGTTGCTCCTGCTGCTGCAACAGTCGCTACACACAACCAGACATCCACCGCCTTTGACAGCGGTCTTGACTTTGAATTTGAGACACCTGAGCCTGCCCCCATGGCACCAGCTCCCACCCCTGCCGTCTCTAATGATAATGTTCATGGACTTGATTTTGATTTTGATACATTACAAGATCCAGCACCATCAACCAAACCTGCTGTTACTGACAATGATTTTGACCTAAGTTTTGACGTTCCGTCCCAAGAGCCACAGTCTACCGCAAAGCCTGCCTTGGAAGAGCCTACCTTAGATTTTGATGATTTCTCTTTTGACGAACCATCAAGCACACCACCAGTCAGCGAGCCGACCCTTGATTTTGATACGCTAGATGATGGTTTCAACCAAGACTTGGGTAGCGATTTAGACACCGGTTTGGATGGTGGATTAGCTGGCGACTTATCAGCTGACTTTGACACCACGTCAGCACCAAGTACAGTTGCTCAAACAGCTCCAGCCCCAAGCTCCGATGAGTTAGATGCGTTTGATTTTAACTTTGACGCTCCTACTCCTGCTCCTGCACCAACTCCAAGTGCCAGTTCCGACAGCTCTGACGACTTAGGTTTTGACTTTGATTTGGCACCCGAGCCAGTTGCAACCCCAGTTACCACTGCACCTGTTAATGATTTGGCATTTGACGACTTTGATTTTGATGCCGACTTGTCATCCACTCCTGCACAACCTACCATACCAGCTCCTGCCCCAGCACCCCAAGCTGACGTATCAGACTTTGGCGACTTTGACTTGTCATTTGACACCCAAACCACCCCAACAGCACCTACGCCACAAACGAGTGCTAATGACGGATTGGATTTTGACGGTCTGGATGCTGACTTTGGCTTGGTTGGTGAGCCTGAGCCTGCCGTCAAACCAGCACCCACACCTGCTACCCCCAGTGCTGACTTTGCTGATTTTGACCTAGGTTTGGATAATACGCCAACACCCGAGCCCACCCCTGCCAATACTAATGATGGCTTGGATTTCGGTAGTTTTGACCTAGGTTTGGACACGCAAACAACCCAACCTGCACCATCAAAACCAGTTGCACCAGTACAAGATGCCACACTGGCATTTGATGCCAACGAGCTGGTGTTTGATACAACACCTGCACCTGCCACCGAGACGAGCGACCTTGATTTTGGCGGTTTTGATTTTGCTGAAACACCAGCAGCCACCGCTCCAACAGCCACCCCAAGAGCCACACCACCTGCTCAGCCAGTAGCCACCGAATCCCCTGTGGCAAAACAACCCGCCCAAACAGCAGGGGTGCCATCTGAGCTGAGCTTTGTTGATAATCTTGATAATACAGGGGTAACACTCAATCTTGCCAAACAATATCTTGATCTTGGCGAGTACGACAGTGCCAAACGTCTGCTTGATGAAGTGATACAAACAGGCAGTGCCGCTCAGCAACAAAACGCTCGTGAATTACTGGCTCAGTTAGCATAAATCACGACTTGACAACACAATTAAAGGCATGTCTTACGATGTGCCTTTTTTGCTTTTTTATAAAAACCATGCTATGATTTGCCCAATCATTTTACACTTAGCTTATCATGCTCTATCAATCAGACGACATTCATCTTATTTATGCTGGCGGTACTTTTGGCAGTCATGGCACGCCTTTATCGCCCTTGCCTGCCCATGAGTTTTTACCTGTTTTACAAAATTTATTAAACAGCCGATTAGACAGCAGACAAGTCATTTTGGATAATGACTGCATTAAAGACAGTAGCACCTTAACCCCTGCTGACTTTACCCATTTTTATGAACTCATCCGCACCGCCCATCAGCAAGGTGCCAGACGATTTGTACTGATAACAGGCACGGATACCCTAAGTTTTTTGGCAAGTTTTTTATTTCACGCCTTTGCCGACAGCGACCTATCCTTGGTGATTACAGGGAGCATGAATCCACTACTTGTGGCAGATAATCCTGCTTATCACATAGATGATACCAGCGATGCTTGGCACAATCTATCAGATGCCATCAATGTCAGCCAAACCCATCAAGGTGTGTTTGTGCAGTTTTGCCACCAAACCTTTTGGGCGGACAACACTCAAAAAATAGACAGTCTCAATCCTAATGCCTTTTATGGCACACACGTTAGTCATCCAAGCCTGACATTACCCACAGTCCGCCCCGAGCCTTTTGACATCATCAAACATCACACCAATACCGCCAACATCAAAAGCGTTTTTTTATTGCCTAATGACACAAGCCACATCGCCCAAGAGCTAGCCAATATCGATGACAACACCACCGCTGTCATCCTTATCGCCTATGGGGCAGGCAACCTACCCAAAAGTGATGCTATTATCGCCGAGCTTGACCGACTGCATGAGCAAAACATCCCTGTGATATGCACCACCATGTGTCCTTTTCATGGAGTGAGCACCACTTATGCCGCAGGGTCTTGGCAATATGCTCATCATGTGTGGTCAGGGGGCAAATTGAGCATTCCTGCCATCTATGGGCGACTTTTATGGCTGGCGGTAAATAACGCCTTATGTTCTGATAACTGGTGATTGGTGATGAGCATGATAATCCACGCCATTGGCATTGAGTTCATTGGCACGCATTATAAAGGCTGGCAACGTCAGCAAGAAGTGGACAGCATTCAAGCTCGCCTTGAATACGCCATCTCCAAGGTCGCCAACGAGCCTGTGGAAGTCATTGCCGCAGGTCGCACTGATGCAGGGGTGCATGCAGGTAATATGGTCGCTCATTTTGCCACCACCGCCCATCGCACGCCCCACCAGTGGCTTCGTGGCGTAAACACCCTACTGCCCGACGACATCGCCTTAACGTGGGTCACGCCCATGCCTGATGACTTTCACGCACGCTTTGGTGCCATCGCTCGCCGTTATCGTTACATCACCCTAAACCAACCCTATCGCCCTGCCATCTTACGCCATCAAGTCACTCATTTTTATGAACCCCTTGATGTCAATGTCATGGTACAAGCCAGCCAGCTTCTGCTTGGCACACATGATTTTAGCAGTTTTCGCTCATCCATGTGCCAATCCAACAAACCTGTCCGAGACGTTCATCATATCCATCTATTTAAACATGGGGCGTATCTTGTGTTAGACATTCAGGCGGACGGTTTTTTGCACCACATGGTGCGTAACATCATGGGCACGCTTTTTGCGGTTGGCACAGGCAGGCTCCACATTGATGCTTTGCCTGCACTCATCGACACCAAAGACCGCTCACTACTGCCACCCACGGCAGATGCGGACGGGCTGTATTTTATCAACGCTTATTATCCTGATAAATTTCAACAGCTACTGCCAAAACAGCTTTTGACCCCGTTGTGGCTTGGTTTATTAGAGTAATCCATTGCTATTTTATGCAATTTCTACTATAATACCGCTTTCATTTTTAACTTATTTGACTTATGGCAAAAAAAGACGACATCATCGAGTTTGAAGGCGAAGTCATTGACACGCTACCGAACACCCTATTTAAAGTCCGCCTTGACAACGGACACGAAATCATCGCTCACATCTCAGGCAAGATGCGTAAACACTATATCCGCATTCTGACAGGCGATAAAGTCAAGGTTGAGATGACCCCTTACGATTTATCCAAAGGTCGCATTACTTATCGTGGCAAATAAACCCACCACGCTCGTCTTACATGGTTTACACCAAACCAGTTTGATTGTTTATCCGCTTGCCAGATACATTCGGCGAGCGGGTTTTGTCGTGCATACACCCACCTATCACAGTCTACGTCAAGACGTCTCGGCACACGCCAAACGCCTAAATGACTATCTGCTCACTCATCACAACCCCGACAAGCCCATCAATCTCGTGGCTCACAGTCTGGGCGGATTGGTGATTCGGCAGTTCTTGCATGACTATCCCGCATGGCAGGTTCATCGCTGTGTCTCCCTTGGCACGCCCCATCAAGGCAGTGTCTGTGCCACTTATGTCAAACGCATGCTGTCGCCCCTAGTGGGACAGTCCTATATCGGAGCGTTGGACGGCACTTGTCCGAGTGTACCTAATGACGTGGAATTTGGCGTGATTGCAGGGGATAAGTCCCAAGGCTTGGGTTTGCTGTTTTTAAATTATCACAACCGCCACTACCGCACCCAACATGCCCATGACGGCACGGTATTTGTCCATGAGACAGAACTGCCTTCTGCCACTGACAGTCTGATTTTGCCTGTCACTCACACGGGCATGCTAACCAGCTCTGCTGTTGCCAACCAAGTGGTGCATTTTTTGGAATACGGTAAATTTAGACGGGCTTAGCCTATCTAGGGTGTGCTTTTGGCTTTTTAGCTTACCTTTATCGGTTGCAATTTTAAAAGCTGAGCCACGCCACGCCCCACCGCCTGCCCTGTGGCAAAACATGCCGTCAAAAGATAACCACCCGTCGGAGCATCAAAATCTAACATCTCACCACAGACAAAGACGGCAGGATTGGATTTGAGTTGCAATTCATCCGTTAATGCCGTCCGCTTGACGCCGCCACCTGTACTAATGGCTTCATCCATCGGACGAAAACCATCGAACGCCATCGGCAAGCATTTGACAAAACCTGCCATGCGTTCGTGATTTGCCCAGTCTGCTTTATGGGTGCATTCACGAATTAGGGCGATTTTGATGTCATCCAAGCCGATTTTTCGTAAAATGTTATTCAAAGACTGCTTTTTATTTTTGGTAAATGTCTTGGCGATGTCATCTGGTGATTTGTCAGGCAATAAATCCAAATACACCCTTATCCCATCATGACACGCACGCATGGCTTTGTTGTATTTATAAATCAGCCCGCTCTCCACGCCATAATGAGTGATGATGATGTCGCCTTGGGAGACAGGCTCGCCATCTGTCCACAGACCCACCCTTTTTAACGGCTTACCAAAAAATTTATCCATATAAGGCGACCACGACCGCACCACCCCGACATTACTGGCATACAGTGGGGTCAGTTCATCATCAGACAGCCACGCCTGCCATGTGCCTGTCGCCCCCAATCGCCGATACGAACCACCACCACACGCCAGCACGATGACATCAAATGTCTGCTCAAACTCCGCCCCATCATGAGCAAATCGCACGGCATTACCATCGATACCCAAGCACTCGTAGCGATAAAAAATCTGCACGCCCCTTGCCATCAAGCGACGCAACCACGCCCTTAGAAATGCCGATGCTTTCATCTGCACAGGAAAAATCCGCCCACTTGACCCGACATAGGTCTCAATGCCCAGCCCAGCGAGCCAATCCACGACCCACGCATTATCACAGACTTGCAAAAAAGGTGTCAACCAGTCAGACGGGGTGTAACGCCCCACAAAAGCCGTCATCGGCTCGGCATGACTGACATTTAGCCCTGTCTTGCCTGCCCATAGGATTTTGCGACCTGCACTTGGCATTTGCTCATAGACACAAATGTCCACATCATAAGCGGACAAATGCTCTGCAACCATAAGACCACTCGCCCCTGCCCCAATGATGGCAACCTTAAGCTTCATCGCTTGGCGACCATGATAAATGTAGGGGCAATGTCTCATCAAAACGGGTGCGATAACCGCTCGGCTTGGTAATGATAAGCTCTTGGCAACGCTCGCCCCGTGCCAAATATTTAATCTCAAAATGCGTGCGTGCCGACGTCGGCTCTATCTGCCTTTTGGTATAAGGCAGTTGCCACACATCAGTAAGCAGTCGCTCAGCTTCATCGATATAGTCGCCAATGTTACTTGCCAAAATAATCTGCCCGCCATCTGCCATCTTTGACAATAACAGCTCAAAGAATGGCATGTTCAAAAAACGCTGGTTTTTGTTTTTGGGTTCGGGATTGGGGTATAAAATAAAGCAGGTTTGGAGCTGCTTGGGATACACCGCAAAGGCTGTCCACGCAATGGCGTCAGCGTGAATGGCGGTGAGATTGGGCGGATTTGCCATGCCTGCTTGCTTGTCAAACGCCCCAAACTTTATGGCGGTACGTTCTATGGCATACAGGTGCTTATCAGGATTTTGGCTGGCAAATAGCAAGGCATGTTTACCCTTGCCCGCTCCGATTTCAAGGCAAATGGGTGTGTCAGCAATGGGGTAAAAATCCCTAGGCGGACGTAAACTGGCTAAATGAAATATTCGGGAAAAATGATGAGATAATGGACTAGATGACATAAAAATGATGGATAAAAATGATGGAAAATGACAGTTTTTGTAGCAATACTGTTTTAAAGATAAGATAATGATTTTACAAAAATATATTTTATCTCATTATGCTCTCTTTAAAGTAACCAATAGCGGAAATTCGGCTTCTTCGGCATACTCTTGTACGATGGCGATTTTCATCTCACCAATCTCTTTGGGCAGGGTCGCCACAATCGCCTGCCCCGTCTGATGAATGTCCATCATCAAAGATACGGCTTTATCCATGCCATGAGCAAACACTTCAACAAGCACAAACACCACAAAATCCATCGTGGTAAAGTCATCATTGTGCATGACCACATGAAATAACGGTACTTCTGCCTGTTCTGGTGCTTGTTCTGGCACGTGTTGTGGCTTAGTCACCACATCACTTTGATTGTCAATATCAGATTCATGTTGGCTCATACCACACCTTTGCTTTTACCGTTATTCGCCTGTGCCGATGGGTCGCTCACTCACGCCCCTGTCTTCTTTTTGTGCGATAAATTCGCCCACCTGCCAGTTGTAGAGCTGTTCAACACGCTCGCCACCTGTATTGATTTCAAATTTGATTTGCCTGGGAGCAAAACCGTCAGGCATGACAAACCGCCCACGAATCCGTTCCACGTCTTTAATCTCATAAATGGCAGGTTTTAGGGGGATTTGCACCATGCTGGTGGCATTTAGCAATGTCATCTTGGGGGTCATGCTCATCGGCGAGCCTGTTGATGACACCATCGCCACATCAAAACGATACTCGTAGGTATTATCCGCCAAAGCAACAATCTCACCGCCCAGCACTTCAAGGGGGATGCCACCATCTTTGGCAAGTTTGCTTTTGAACAGCTCATTAACCTGTGTCAGTTGTAGGTTTTTTGTGGTCAGCTCTTCATTTTTTTCACGCAAGCTCTCTAAATTAGAAAGGCTAATATCACGTTCTTTGACCGCCGAGTCAAGCTGTTGTTTTAGCGTGGCTTCATTGACCGTCATGCCTTGGAGCAGAGCATCCCCGCCTTGCTGAGCTTGCAAAGTCGCCCCTTTTCTAAGCCCTTGTTTGTGTCCGATTTTGTAGCCAAAAACCGCCATGACCATCGCCACCAACGCCAAAGCGATGACGAACAACACCAAAATCTGCTGTGCTGAACCACGCTGATGAGAAATGCTCTGCCTAGATGAGCGATAAGGCATATTTTTAAAAAAAGTCATGATGGGACAAAACCACACAAAGTCAAAGATAAGAACTTTAAACGCATAAAGTGCATTATTATAGCAAAAATCAAACAAGAGTTGCCCTAAAATTTTTAAAATTTTATGCTTTAAAAAATAAAAAGTATTTATTAATAAAATAAATTACAAAAATCAATCAACTACCCAAAATGGTGCATTGACGTTTTTGTCGGTTTGCGGTATTGTAAGCGTCGGTAAATTTTGGTTAGTTTTTTAAAATGCCATTATTTATTAACTTTATTTATTATGCAATAAATTATTCTGATAAAGCAATCTTAGGAGATTGTTTATGTTGTGGTTTTTCTTTTGTGTCGCCGTGTTGGTGGCAGGCTATTTTGTATATGGCAAGATGATTGAAAAAATCTTTGTCATCAATCCCAACAAAAACACCCCTGCCTACACCATGACAGACGGCGTGGACTACATCCCCATGTCCAAAAAACGCATTTGGCTCATCCAACTGCTTAACATCGCAGGCACAGGCCCAATTTTTGGTCCAATCTTGGGGGCGTTGTATGGTCCTGTGGCAATGCTATGGATTGTGTTTGGCTGTATCTTTGCAGGGGCGGTACACGACTACATGTGTGGTATGCTCTCGGTGCGAAATGGCGGGGCAAGTATGCCGTATCTGACGGGCAAATATCTGGGGCAACCTGTCAAGCATTTTATTAACTTACTTGCCGTTGTCCTGCTCGTGCTTGTTGGTGTGGTCTTTGTGGCAAGTCCTGCCCAACTTCTTAGCTCCATCACCATGGATACTTTTGGCACCGCTGCCACAGGGGCGATTAATGTCAATAATGCCGAGAGCGTTGCTGTTGCCACCGAAACGGTCAAAAATACCGTGTTTGGCATGGAAAAAAGCACCATCGTGGTGTTGTGGACAGCCCTGATTTTTATTTATTAAACTTCTTTCCAAACCCTGATTTTTGTAGATTTTTAAAAACTTCAACCCCAATACTTACAAGGGTTTATTTTTAGTTTGGAAAGAGATTTATTATATCATCGCCACATTACTACCCATTGACAAAATCATCGGTCGGGTTTATCCATTTTTTGGTGGATTATTGCTATTCATGTCGCTTGGCATGACTTATGGTTTGCTAAAAAGTGAATTTAGTAGTGGTGGCGGTTATTTCTTTAATAGCATGGGCGGTTTGACGGTTGAGAGTTTCTTTATGAACTTACAACCCAAAGGCGACTTGCCCATTTGGCCCTTGCTATTTTTGACCATTACCTGTGGTGCATTGTCAGGCTTTCACGCCACCCAGACCCCGCTCATGGCTCGCTGTGCCGAGAACGAGTCCGAAGGTCGCTTTATCTTTTATGGAGCAATGATTACCGAAGGGATTATTGCTCTCATCTGGTGTGCGGTCGGCATGTCATTCTATCCTGATTTGGTAAGCCTACAAGGTGCCATTGCTGACGGTTCGCCTTCCAAGGTCGTCTATGACAGCTCCATTGCCTATCTTGGCACCATCGGCGGCATCTTTGCAGTGCTTGGCGTGGTCATCCTACCCATCACATCAGGTGATACAGCGTTTCGTGCAGCACGGCTTATCATTGCCGAGTTTCTAACCATGGAACAACGCACGCTCATGAAACGCTTGTGGATTGCCATTCCACTATTTGTCATCGGCTTTATCGTCTCAAAAGTGGACTTTCAAATCCTATGGCGGTATTTTAGCTGGGCAAACCAAACGGTGGCGGTCGTCATGCTGTGGACGGCGGCAGGTTATCTGTACCGTTATCGTAAGTTCCACTGGGTTTGCACATTGCCTGCCATCTTTATGAGTGCGGCGTGTTATACGTTTTTGGCGTACAACAAAATCGGCTTTGGGCTTGATTATACGCTGTCGGTGTGGATTGGCATTGGGCTTACGGCACTGACCACAGGGGCGTTCTTTATGTTTGTCAAACGTGAAAGCGTGGCAGGCGACCCCGATGCGGTGGTGGTAGAAGAAAAAATCACTTCCACAGCGATAAAGATTTGATTTAACACATAAAAACCACGTCCTAGGGCGTGGTTTTTATTTTAACAAAAATTAAATACAATAGATTTCTTGCGATACTAGGCTTTCCGTTCACCCTGAGCCTGTCGAAGGGTAACGAAAACCGTTATGGGCAGGCATAGCTCACCACGAACGGTTTTCTTTAATTCGGGGTTTCGCAAGAAGTCTAATTTGTACTACAAAGGCAGGTACGCCTTAATTTAACACTCTTTGCTCTGTCACCACCTTTAACCGCTCGCCTTCAAATAACTCCATCTCAGGGGCGAGTGTCACCATAAATCTATCAAAATACAACAGCTGTTTGGTTAATAACGCGAAATCCCTAGGAAAATGCACGCCATAACGCTTACCAATCTCCACAAGTTCTAGCATGAGCAGATTAAGGTTATCCGTCTCTTGGGGCGAGCCATGCACCTTGTCCATCATCGCTTTTAGGTCGTCTGCCAATTGCCCTACTTTGATTTTGTCATGGCTGTGGGTCATGCCAATATCAACCATCGCCTGTGCCATGCCATGATAATCGTTAAGCTGTAAAGACTGCACCAGTGAGAAACACGCCTGCAAACTGCTCGGTTTAATCTGCCCCATCAGCCCAAAATCCAAAAAGGCAATCCGTCCATCGGTTAGATACATGAGATTGCCCGCGTGCAAATCGGCATGGAACTCACCCGTCATCATCAGCGACAAAAACCACGTATCTAGCACGTCCGCCATCACTTTTTGGGGCGTGGTGCGGTTGCTTTGAGCGATGTCGCTAAGCAAGCTCTCATCAACAAGCGACTTACCAACCAGTAAATCCATGACCAACACACGCTTGGTTGATAGGTTGTGATGGACTTTGGGGGCGGTGATGTGCTGACTGTCTGTTTTATCTAAAAATTCACGAAACTTATCAATATGGCAAGCTTCCGCCAAAAAATCAGTCTCAGCAGTCATGCGAGTGCGAATCTCATCGATAATGGGGGCGAGATTGGCAGTTTTCATCATTGGCAAGACCCGCTCCATCGCCCAAAACGCCCCATGTAACACCCCTAAGTCGGTCTGCATAATCGCCCCAACATCAGGCTTTTGGATTTTTAAGGCGACCTGCCGTCCATCTTTTAGGGTTGCCTTATGCACCTGTGCGATACTCGCTGACGCCAGTGGCACAGGGTCAATGGACGCAAAAATATCATCAAGCCCACGCCCATCATCGGTCAGCTCCTCGGTCAGCACTGCTTGCATTTTGGCAAATGGCACAGGCGGTGTGGCATCCAAACAGTCAGCAAAAGCAAGCACATACTCACGGGGAAACAGTGATGGGGTGCTGGCGATGAACTGTCCAAGCTTGATATAAGTCACGCCCATCTGCATAAAGGCATCTTTTAATAGATAAGCGTCCATCTGCTCGCCCTTGGCAACACGCAAGGCAGATAGCCCTGCCACGCTGGCACTTTTATGTAGGCGACCTAGGACATTCGCCCCTGTATTTAGGGATTTTTTGGCAAATTGCAATGGTGATGTTTTCATGGTTTTATCGTCTAAGAGTGGTACGGCTAGGCGTGGCACAGTGGGCAGTGTTTATTGGTGGCAAATCGCATTTTTTGTAAAGTCATGGTTCTGCCCTGCCATAATAACAGCTCGTGAGCGATGGGGTTATGCCCCCGTCCGAGATAATCTAGAGCAATCTGTGCCGACATCGAGCCGATGATACTCACGGTACTAGACAAGACCCCTGATGTGGCACAGTTTTGGGTGATACTACTGTTACTGTCTTTGTCCTGCCCAAACAAACACTCATAACAGCCCGTCTGTTTATCAAACAACGCAATCTGCCCCACTTCGCCAATGGCGGAGTTGGATAACAAGGACAAACCGAGCGTTCGGCAGGTTTGGTTAATCAAATAACGACTGGTAAAATTATCCGTGCAATCAATCACCAAATCCGCACCACTATCCCCAATTATCGCTGTAATGTTATCTTCATTTAGCTGCACGTCCTGATGGGTAATGTTAATAAACTCATTATGCATCGCCAATGCACGGCTTGCCACCGCTACCTTGGGCTGACCGATGTCCAACTCTCTAAACAACGTTTGGCGTTGCAAATTACTACGGCTCACCACATCAAAATCAATCAAATGCATACTCCCTACGCCTGCCCGTGCCAAAATCTGCGAGACAGGACAGCCCAGACCGCCCACGCCCACAATCAGCACACGGCTATTTTTTAGGCGTAGCTGTGCATCCATGTCCCAGTCATTTAGCAAAATCTGACGAGCATACCGCATAAGTTCATTGTCACTAAGCTCGTTGGCAGTTATTTTTTTATCATTATCACTCATCACAAACCCCCATCGTGATTCTGTCATTGCCACCATAGTCTTTGACGGTGCGAACGTCTTTAAAACCTGCTTTGGCAAAAAGTTCCTGCACGCTCGCCCCTTGGTCGTAGCCATGTTCTAAGGCTAATACGCCACTAGGCATGAGATACGCCGCACTACCCTTAATGATTTTTTCAATATCGGATAAGCCGTGATTGTCCGCCACCAATGCCGTGATAGGCTCCGCCTCCAACTGTGCCAAATGCTCATCGGTGCGTGCGATATAGGGCGGATTGGAGACGATGACGTCAAAGCTCTGTGCGAGGATATTTTCATACCAATTTGATTGGATGAATTGGCAATTTAACACTTGCAAATCTTGTGCATTTCGCCGAGCAACGTCTAAGGCATGATGGAAATAATCCACCGCCAGCACCGCACTAGACGGCAACGCCTTTGCTATGCTCAGAGCAATGCACCCTGAGCCTGTCCCCAAATCCAATATCCGAGCCTGCCCCAAATCCTTATCGGTCGCCACATCAAGCACCGCCTGCACCAGCATCTCTGTATCGGGGCGTGGGATAAGCGTGTGTTCATTAACCACAAACTCATGCCCAAAAAAGCCTTGCCTGCCGATGACATACGCAAGCGGTACGCCCGAGCATAGCTTTGCCATACCACCTTCAAGCCTATCATATTCATCAGCGGTCAGCAGATAATCATCATGGGTGATTAAAAAGGCTTTGTCTTTGTTTAGCACAAATAACAGCAACGACTCAAACCAATGATAAGGCAGATGTGCGTGCGATAGCTTGCGAAATTGGGCTTTTAAGGCATTGATGGTGTGCATGTCATTCTTTGTCAAGTACAGACTCGTCCAGCGAGATGTGTTTATTTACCAAATGAATCAAATATAAAATCGGCAGTCCAATCACAAATGTAATGGCAAAAAACGTGGGATAATCGGTCGCATCCACAATCGCCCCCGAATAACCGCCCAAGATTTTTGGCGATAGGGTCATGAGTGATGAAAACAGGGCATACTGCACCGCCGTGAAGCGAATGGATGTCAGTGCCGACAAAAAGGCGATGAATACCGCACTTGCCAAGCCTGCCGCTAGGTTATCGGTAATCACCGCAAAATACATGACCAGAATGGTTGGTATATTGGCAAGGATGATAAATAACAGGTTCGTGGCACACGCCAGTATCGCCCCCACCATCATCGCTCGCATGACCCCCATCTGCTGAGCCACCCAGCCCCCAACAAAGCCACCGCCAATACTGGCAATCACGCCCACCACTTTGACCGCATTGGCGATTTGAATTTTAGTAAAGCCCAAATCTTGATAAAATAGGTTGGAGATGTTCCCTGCCACGATGTCCGAGATGCGATACAAGCCAATGAGTGCCAGTAGCAACATCGCCTTTTTGCCATAGCGAGTAAAGAAATCGGTTATCGGAGCAATCCATGTTGCTTGTGCCATCTCTTGGCTGACCATATTTGATGACACCAAAGCATATCCAGTCCCACCCATGGCGATTGCACTGCTGATAAACTGCACACAGCCAAGCAAAAAAGCAACAATCACACTTTTAGACTCTGGCAATATTCCACCCATCAGCCGATAAGTCATGACAAAGGCAAGAACCGAGATAACAAACACCACGCACAGTCTTATATGATCTTCGGTTTTGGCAGTCATAGACCTAACTTGCCTGATGGGTTCACAGATAAGCAAGGTAGTTGCCACACCGATAAGCATGACAGTTGCCATGATAAGATAAGTTTTCTGCCATGCCACATACTGATACATGCCCTCTTGGGAGCCAAACAATTCTGCCAAATACAACGCCCCTGCCCCAGAGACAATCATACCAATGCGATAGCCTGCCACATAACTTGCCGACAGTGCCGTTTGCATCTCACTGGGGGCAGACTCGATACGATAGGCATCTATCACGATGTCTTGGGTCGCCGCCGAAAAGCCGAGCAACACCGCCCCCACCGCCATCACGGACGGGGCAACCTGAGCGGGGTCAGTCATCGCCATCATAATAATGGCAGTAATGATAAACACCTGACATAGTAGTAGCCACGAACGGCGATGACCGAGCATTTTACCAAGCACAGGCAAGGGCAAAGCATCCACCAATGGCGACCAAATAAACTTAAACGAATAACCCAACGCCGCCCAGCTAAACATCGTCACCGTACTGCGGTCAATGCCTGCCTCTCTTAGCCACAAGCCCAAACTAGAAAAAATCAGCAAAATAGGCACGCCTGCGGCAAAACCCAAAAATAGCATGGATAAAGCTTGACGATTAAAATAAGCCGTCTTAAATGCCGAAAAATCAAATTGTTGTATCATTGTATTATATGAGTGCAAAAATCATTTGCCATTTTAGACTATTTTTGGTTATTTTACAAAAAGTTATTGTGATATTTTTAAAATCAGACATGTCCATGCTCACATGTCCACCCCACACATCAAGTCAAATACACCCACCGATAGAAACTATGCCATCTAAATTGCAATATCCACATAAGATACGTTTGGTGAACAAATCAACCATTTAACCTTTTAAAGTTACCGCCAGTCTTAACATATTGCCATTTTATTATAATTATGACAAAATAAAAATCCCTTTTAGCACATCAATCCATCATGAAACTTTTTAGCGTTGCCATTAGACAAGAAGATGATACTTTTTATGCTCAAGTACCTGATTTACCAGAAATTCACGTAATTGGCGACAGCATCGCCGATACGATTGATAAAGTACGTTCTACCTTGATTGGGCATTTACAAAAACTGGCAGATGATGGCAGTGATCTGCCCCAACCTGAGAACATCACCAATCATCTAACCAACCCCAAATTTGCAGGGCAAACATGGGCAATGATTAGCTTAAATTCCATGCTCTTTAACAGCAAGCAAAAATCCTTTAACCTGCACTTGCCCCGTGCCTTACTTACCCAAATCCAAACACAAATCGGCTATGACGAACACGACATTGAAGCCTTTATTTTAAAAGCCATAGAGCATGAACTTGCCAATGCTTAGCGGATAATCTCCATCTTTGTACCGCACAAATGCCGATATTCCCAATCGGCATTTGTTTTTTCTTTTTGGGTATTTTCTTTTTTGGTGGTGGCTTTTATAATGACAGCACTTTATAAATCAGATTAAGGGGCGTATCATGGCGATAGATGTGGTCATCAACCAAAAGCATTTACAAATTCAGCTCAAACAGCTAGAAACCGTCTGGCATACGGTCGTCAATGGCTATAACCTATCCCAAGCCGCCGAACTGCTCCACACCAGTCAGTCCAGCCTATCCAAACAAATCGCTGCCCTAGAAAATCAGCTCAAAGCGGACGTGTTTACCCGTCAAGGCAAACGCCTAACAGGACTTACCCCCATCGGCAAATCGCTACTGCCCCACATCGAAGCGATTTTTGCCGAGATACGCACCATCGAAAATCTAAGCCTTGATTTTAATAACGCCCAAGAAGGCACGCTGACCGTTGCCACCACCCACACCCAAGCCCGCTATGTTTTGCCCAGCATTGTCAAGGTTTTTTTACAAAAATTTCCTAAGGTTAATCTGGTGCTACAACAAGCCGACCCCGAGACCATCGCCCAAATGGTCATTCGTGGTCAAGCCGACATTGGTATTGCCACCGAGAGCCTACTCAATAATGCGGTATTGCGTTGTCATCGCTATTATGATTGGTCGCACGTGGTCATCGCCCCCAAAGACCATGAGCTGGCAGAGCTGGCAGACGTGATGGATGGCGTGGATTTGCCTGAGCTGGCAAGTTTTCCGATTGTTACTTATCATGGCGGTTTTACAGGGCGTGGCACCATTGATAGAACCTTTGAACAGGCGGGGCTAACCCCCAACATCGTGCTTGCCGCCCTAGACTCGGACGTGATTAGCACCTATGTGTCGGCAGGTCTGGGCGTGGGTATCATTGCTGAAATGGCGTACGAGCCTGCCAACTACCCTGACCTTATTGCCATTCCTATCAGTCATTTTGGGCGGTTTACCAGTTGGATTGCGGTGCGTGATGACAGCGACATTCGCAAGTTTGGCGGTGAGTTTATTAAACTGTGTCAAGGTCAATTTGATAAACGCTAAAACTTAAAGAACCAATAAAAAACGCACCGAATAGGGGTGCGTTTTTTCATTTTAAACATTCTAAACAACGTTAAAACTGTTAAAATTGTTAAAATTATTTTTTGCCTTTTTTGGCAGCTTTTTCGGCAGGGTTTACCGCATCTTTTAGACCTTTACCTGCTTTAAAGCCGGGTACTTTGCTGGCAGCGATTTGTAGTGGTGCACCAGTCTTAGGGTTGCGACCGGTACGGGCAGCACGCTCTTTGACGCTAAATGTGCCAAAACCGACCAATACCACGTCATCACCACGCTCTAAGGCACCTTGTACGCTAGAAGTGAAAGCGTTAATGGCTTTGGTGGCTTGTTCTTTGGTAAGACCTGCTTCGCTGGCAACAGCATCTACTAATTCTGATTTATTCATGATTTGTCCTCATGGTGTTGATGATAAGAATGTGAAATGAATTTACATTTTGCCCCATCTTACAATACCGATGAAGCTGGCAAAAGCAAATTCTAAGCCCACAACACACGCTTGGGCTTATTTTGAGTGCATTGTATAAGGGTATTGCCCATTTTACAAGGGGTATGGCAAAATATTTTTATCTTTTTTACAAAAATACCCCATCAAAGGCGGGATATTTACGATAAAAGCCTACTTTTATCCTTTATTTGCCAAAAAATCACGCATTAGTTACATTAAGGTGGTTTACTTTTTTTGGATATCATCTTATCATTAGCATTATTTTGTGAATTGATAATATCTGTATGACCGACCAGCCGACCCATAGCCCCAAGCCTAGCGACCCACAGCCAACCTATCGCACCGATGACAGCGATAATGGCGGTGTCTCTCGTGGACTGTTAAATGTTCTATTGGTGTTTTTAGAATCAGCCATTACTCTAATTCTTCGCTTTGACCCCAAACTGCGGCAGCTTGCCTACCCGCTTGCCGAACGTGGTACGGTGGTCTGCATTCGCACCTACCTGCCCCATGTGCAGTTTTATGCCACGTTTGGCTATCGTGGCGTACTGCTCGATGACCGCCTACCCAATGACAAGACCACGCCTGACATGACGGTCAATGCGTATAGTTTTCAGCTGATTAATGCCATCACCACGCACAAGAGTAGCAATGTTGAATCCTTACAAATTCGTGGCAGTCATGAAGATGTGCATGATTTTAAGGCATTTTTGGTGCAGTTGGGCGTGGGCGGTGTCATTCAAAACTTACTGGGCAAAGTCAAAGGCAAACCTGCTCCCACCCCCGAACAAAAAGCCGAAAAACAAGAAAATTACAAAGCCAAAATCGCCGAGCAGTCTGCTCGCATTGATGAGCTAACCTTACATAACCACAAGCTAAATACCGCTCTCATCGAACTACAAGGCAAACAAAAAAGCACCTTTATCGCTCTTGTTGTGGTGGGGGTCATCGCACTGATTGCCATCATCATGAACTTTGTTTGATTGTTTTTTACCCATAAAAAGGCGAGCTTTCCCGCCTTTTTGTTCATTTTATGGGTTATTTATTTTATTGGCTTGATTTTTGCCCTAACGCCAAACATTCAATTCCTACCCCCCTAGTCGGATTGCAAACCACGTCTGTCATGCTATGATAGCCATGCTATGACAACTATCAATTTTTGGCTTGATTTGGACTATATTTAACAGTTCATTCAAAAGATAAATTTATGATGAATTTTATCAATGGCAAAAATCAATTACTTTGATAAAAAATAATCTTGACTGGATTACTAGGAATTATTATAATAGTCACATATTATTTACCCACGCCTAGCTTAGTTGCCATCAACGTTAGGCTAGGCAATTTGGAAACCATATTATGCGATTGACAACACGTGGACGCTATGCGGTGACCGCCCTACTTGATTTGGCGGTACAAGAAAGTCGCCATCAAGGGGCGGTGTCCTTGTCTGACATTGCAAAGCGTCAATCTATCTCTATCTCTTATCTTGAACAACTTTTCTCAAAGCTACGCAAAAAAGGCTTGGTCAGCAGTACTCGTGGGGCGTCTGGCGGTTATCATCTTGCCAAACCCTTAGACGAGATTGACATCATGAGCATCATCACCGCCGTTGATGAATCCATTAATGCCATGCAGTGTGGTGGTAAGGGCGACTGCCGAGATGGCGAGATGTGCCTTACACACGACTTATGGCACGATTTATCCAATCATATTGAAGCGTATTTAAGCAATGTTAGCCTAGCCCAGCTCCTAGAATCCAAGCACACAGGAGACATTGCTGACCGCCAACAAAAAATCGCCGACGAAAAAGGCGACGAATCCAATTCAATCCATACAATTAACAATTCAATCCATACAATTAACTTAGGGGTCAATCCAGCATGAGCCAATCATCACTTATTTATTTAGATTATGCCGCCACCACGCCAGTCGCCCAAGAGGTTGCTGACAAAATGGTCAAATACATGACTTTTGATGGGGTATTTGGCAATCCTGCCAGTCGTAGCCATGGTTTTGGTTGGCAAGCCGAGGAAGCGGTGGAAAATGCCCGCATGCAGATTGCTGAGACAGTCGGTGCTGACCCTCGTGAGATTGTCTTTACCAGTGGTGCAACCGAGTCGGACAACCTTGCCCTAAAAGGTGTGGCTCATTTTTATCATCAAAAAGGCAAACACATCATCACATCTAAAATTGAGCATAAAGCCATCCTAGATACTTGCCGTCAATTAGAAGAAGAGGGCTTTGAGGTTACTTATCTTATCCCCCAAGAAGCCACAGGCATCATTACACCCAAGCAGGTAGAAGAGGTCATTCGCCCCGATACAATTTTAGTCAGTCTCATGGCGGTAAATAATGAACTGGGCACGGTAACAGATATTGCCAGCATTGGTGAGATTACCCGTGCCAAGGGCGTGCTATTCCATGTGGACGCTGCCCAAGCCGTTGGCAAAATTAAGATTAACCTAGAAGAGCTAAAAGTGGATTTGATGAGTTTTTCAGGACACAAAATCTACGGTCCAAAAGGCATCGGTGCGTTGTATGTTCGCCGTAAGCCTCGTGTGCGTATCAAAGCCGAACAGCATGGCGGTGGGCATGAACGTGGTATGCGTTCTGGTACGCTTGCTACGCACCAAATTGTCGGCATGGGTGAAGCGTTTGCCTTATCAACCATCCGTTTTGATGAAGACCACGCCCACATCACTCGCCTACGTGATAAACTGTGGAATGGTTTGCAGGGCATTGAAGAGATTTATCTTAACGGCAGTTTTGAACAAGGCGTCCCAAACATCCTAAACGTCAGCTTTAACTTCATAGAAGGCGAAAGTCTGATGATGAGCCTAAAAGATTTGGCGGTATCATCTGGTTCAGCGTGTACCTCAGCTACCTTAGAGCCATCTTATGTCCTGCGTGCCATTGGGCGTCCCGATGAACTGGCTCACTCGTCCATTCGTTTTAGTATCGGTCGCTATACCACCGATGAGGACATTGACCATGTTCTTGCCCAAATCACCGATGCGGTAAATAAACTGCGTGAGTTGTCGCCTCTTTGGGACATGTTTAAAGAAGGCGTGGATTTTAGCAAGGTTGAATGGCAGGAGCATTGATATATGAACAAGAAATATTTTTTAAGAAAAACTATCTCGGAGTTATATAATACCCAAAAAGACACTTGTATTAATGCAAAACTATTGTCGGAATTAGAGCAACAAGATATTGAAGAGTTAGATGCTTTTCATGCCCAAGATGTAGTTATGCTTGAATTGCCAGATGAATATTTCTGTGGCATAAGAGCTGACCATTTTGTCATTGAATTTGGTTGGAGCGAACTATTTTATCATGATGAAGGTGAAAATCCAGTTGCTCAAATTTTAATTACAGCAAACCATAAAGGCAAGCGAGCATTAACACTTCTCCATTGCCCAAAAGGCTTTTGATTTTTGATTTAAAATTTTAAGTAATTTACCCCATTCTCAACTTTATACAATGATTGATTTACCAAGGGCGAGTTGCAATTGGTCCCTACAATTCAAAAATCATTATTGAATAATCAATAAGTTGCTAGTTTAAGTTGAGAACGAAGTATAATTTGATTATTCCAAGCCTAACATGCAAGGCAATAATCCCCAAAAACAGAGAGAAAAACCATGGCATACTCAGACAAGGTCATTGACCATTACGAAAACCCCCGCAACGTGGGCAACCTAGACAAAAACGCCAAAAATGTTGGCACAGGCATGGTCGGAGCCCCCGCCTGTGGCGATGTCATGCGTTTACAAATTCAGGTAAGCGATGACGGCATTATTGAAGATGCCAAATTCAAAACCTATGGCTGTGGCTCAGCGATTGCATCAAGCTCACTTGTTACCGAATGGCTAAAAGGCAAAACCATTGATGAAGCTCGCACCATTAAAAACCTAGACATCGCCCAAGAGCTTGCCCTACCTCCTGTTAAAGTGCATTGCTCTGTGTTGGCAGAAGATGCGATTAAGGCGGCGATTGAAGATTATCAAGCAAAATCAGTCATTGCCTAATTTTTAGTAAATTTATCACATAGGAAAGACTTATGATTACTCTAACAAACAAAGCGGTAACACATGTCAAAGACTTTTTGGCAAATCGGGGCAGCGGCGTTGGCATTCGTGTGGGTGTACGAACGGCAGGGTGTTCAGGTCTTGCCTATGTGCTTGAATTTGTAGACGAGCCAAACGATACCGATGAGCGTTTTGATAATGATGGCGTGGGTGTGTTTGTAGACCCAAAAAGCCTTGTTTATTTGGACGGTCTGCAAATGGACTACGTAACCGAAGGGCTAAATTCTGGCTTTAAATTCACCAACCCCAACCAAACAGGCGAATGCGGTTGTGGCGAATCCTTTACGGTGTAACTCATGGCTTTAATAACCAATAATTTTTTTGAATTGTTTGGCTTGCCTGTGGCGTTTGGCATTGACAAATCCGCCCTAAAAGCGACCTTTTTGAACCTGCAAAAACAGCACCACCCCGACAATGCCGACAATATCGCCCAAGCCGAGCAAAACACCGCCTTGATTAACCACGCTTTTGACACCCTAAACCGTGATGACAGCCGTGCAATCTATTTGCTTGAATTATCAGGCGTGGCATTTGATTCAGACAAAACCATTGCCGATGAGCCGTTTTTGATGCAGATGATGAGCCATCGCATGGATTTGGAGGATGCCATGATGGATGGTGATAAGAGTGCAATCAGTCAAATTACAAATGGCGTCCATGCGTTAATGACTCAAACAGCAGATGAATTTAGCAGAGCATACCAAACAAAAGATTGGCAAAATGCTCAAATCATCGCCCAAAAATTGCGTTTTTTGGGTAAATTGCATGATGACATGACAACCGCCTTATCCAAATCATCAAGCCCAAATGATGGGCAAGATGATGATTTATATGTGTGATTTTTAATTGTTTGCCCCATTCTCAACTTTATATAAATGATTGATTTATCAAGGGCGAATTGCAATTCGCCCCTACAACTTGGAAATAGTTATTGAATAATCAATAAGTTATAATTTTAAGTTGAGAGCGAAGTATTATTTTTAAAAATTTAAAAGATTTAAACAACCCATAAAACGCCAAAAATTTTAACACCCAATTTATCCCAAATGAGTAAAACCATGTTAAAATTTTAGCCAACTTGTAAAACCATAAAATACCATAATACCATGTCTCTACTTCAAATCAGCGAACCCAACCAATCCGCCAAACCCCACCAGCACCGCTACGCCTTAGGCATAGACTTGGGGACGACTCATTCGCTTGTGGGCGTGGTACGCTCAGGACGGGCGGACGTGTTGCCCTTTGGCGATAGTCCCCTATTGCCGAGTGTGGTATATTATGGCGACAAGGCAGACACCCCCATTGTCGGCAAGCACGCCTTGACTTACAACGACCCCAAAAATACCATTATCTCCGCCAAACGCTTTATGGGGCGGTCTTTGGCAGACATTAAATTTAGCCACCCTTATGAATTGGTTGGGGGCGACAACGCCATGCCAGCGTTCGTTACCGCACAAGGTGACAAATCGCCCGTTGAAACGTCCGCCCATATCCTAGCCAAGCTCCACAACCACGCCAAGGCAAGCCTACCGCCTGATAGCATACAAGGGGCGGTGATTACCGTGCCTGCCTATTTTGACGAAGCCCAACGCCAAGCCACCAAAGACGCAGGGGCAAGCATCGGGCTTAACGTATTACGCCTATTAAATGAGCCGACCGCCGCCGCCATTGCCTATGGGCTTGACAAATCCGCCAAGACAGGCACTTATCTGATTTACGACCTAGGCGGGGGGACGTTTGATGTGTCGGTGTTGTCCCTAAAAGACGGGGTGTTTGAAGTCTTAGCCACGGGCGGAAATTCGGCTTTGGGCGGAGATGACATTGACCGTTTGATTGCCAATTTCTTTATCAAATCGGCAGGACATGACCCCAAAAACGTGGACAACGCCCAAAAAAGCACCCTTGCCAACCTTGCCAAAAGCTACAAGCAAAAACTCTCCGAGCGTCAAGCGGTGTCGGTAGACGTTGAGATTGACGGTGTGCCATTTAGCACGCTACTAAACCGAGACACGCTCGCCCAAATCTGTGAGCCTGTGATTCGTAGAACGTTGCAACTATGCGAACAAGTGCTAACTGATGCACGCCTTGACAAAACCGCCATTGATGAAGTGGTGCTGGTCGGCGGCTCTACTCGTATGCCAATTGTGCAAAATGCGGTACAGGCGTTTTTTGATAAAAAACCCTTATGCTCTATCAATCCTGACGAAGTCGTGGCACTTGGGGCGACACGGCTTGCTCATCAGCTCATCAACAAACAAGACGATAACCTACTCCTACTGGACGTAACGCCCCTATCGCTTGGGCTTGAAACCATGGGCGGACTGACCGAAGTCATCATTCCACGCAACACCCCCATTCCTGTGGCACGCAGACAGACCTTTACCACGCACACGGACGCTCAGACGGGTATGGTAATTCATGTGGTGCAAGGCGAGCGTGAGACCGTGGCGGATTGTCGCACTTTGGCGAATTTTACGCTAACAGGCATTCCACCCATGAAAGCAGGGCTTGCCCGTGTGGAAGTTACCTTTGCCATTGACGCTAACGGACAGCTGACCGTATCGGCAATGGAGACGACCACCAAAGTCGCCAGTAAAATTGATGTCGTGCCAAGCTATGGGCTGACCGAAGAGCAACAAGAAGAACTTTTAAAAGCAGGTTTCATCCACGCCAAAGCTGACAAAGAAAAGCGTATGCTCATCGAGACCAAAGTAGAAGCCGAGCGTGAGATTTTGGCATTGCAATCGGCATTGGCAGAATTTGGCGACTTACTTGATGACAACGACAAAGCCAAATTAAGCGAAAAAATGACCGCCGTCAAATCCGCCATTGACACCGCCCAAACTGCCGATGATAAGACAATGCTGGATAAGGCGGTGAGCGAATTAAAACCTTTGTCGGATAATTTTGCGTCCGTCATCATGAACCAAAATGTCAAACAGGCATTGGCAGGGACAAAGGCAAGCGATTGGAAATGATTGCATTTCTATCAAGCAGGGGCAATTGCAATTACTCAACCCAGTCCCTAATTGTTAAAAAATTAACCCTTAAAAATCCGTAGGTTGGACAGTTGTCCAAAACCCATTAAAAATAAAAGTGAGTATCATGGTAACAATCACCGTACTTCCCCACCACGAAATCTGCCCAGACGGGGCGACTGTTGAGCTAAACTCAGGCGAAAACCTGCTTGAAGGCTTGCATGAACACGGCATTAACATTGAACACGCTTGCGACTGCTCCAAGGCGTGTACCACTTGCCATGTGGTTGTCCGTGAAGGTTTTGACAGCCTAGAAGAAATGGACGACATAGAAGCTGACCTGCTTGACCGTGCGTGGGGCTTAGAGCCAAACTCTCGCCTATCGTGCCAATGCGTGGTTGCTGACGAAAACTTAACTGTCTATATCCCCAAACACACGCTAAACCACGCCAAAGAAGGTCATCATTGATTAAATTTACAAATAACAACCGCTTTTATACAGATAAAGGCGGTTTTTTTATGTGCTTTTATGTATAATTCCAAACATAATTTACTTATCCATATCTATCATTTTGACATATCCCACCAAAAATCACGCATTTATCATAAAAAATTTCCAAAAAATCCAAGAGTTGGTATAATAAACCTTTTTATGCAGTAGGCATTATTATGGCGACTTTATATTATATCAGCACCAAAAATCTACTCAAACTTGACAACGGCAAAGAGTCCACCATTTCTTGCCAAGCCATCAATCAATACACCAAAAATATCAAACAAATCAAAGACAGAAGAGCATGGAAAACCGAAGGTGCTGGGGCAATGTTTATGGGTACAGCACAAGCAGAACAGGATGATTTTGACGCAATTTACCCCACCGCCATTGCTTTTATGGACGACAACACCTATGTCTATAGTGCCAGATTGCAAGAAGGTACAGCGATTCAGTCCAAACCAATCGGTAGCGACACGGCAAGCGAGGAGCTGATTTTACGCAAGAGCGATTTTCAGGTATTTGATTTGTGCTATGATTCAACGAATAAGCGAATTATCGCCTCGGCAAGCGACACCTCTTACGCCAGTCCTTATGGTGAGCGACATTTGTGCGTATTATCGCTTGACAGTGCTCGCACGCAGTTTGTTACCGAAGGCGAATGCCAAGACAAAAACCCAAGCGTAGACCCCAATAACAGCACTGTGATTTATTATGATTCTTGTGGACTTGCGTACACCCAAGATAACGTTGTGTTTAGTCCCCGTCAAGTCAATCGCTTAGACCTCGCCACGGGTGAACTTGAGACGGTACTGGCAGACGATAAATTTGACTATTTTGCACCCATTATGGACACCCAAGGCAACCTTTATGCCATCAGACGACCCTACCGTGAGCATGATAGCACCGACCCTGTGGGTACTGCCAAAGACCTGCTCACAGCACCTTTTAAAATCCTAAAAGCCATCGTGGGCTGGCTGGACTTTTTTACCAAACGCTATTCAGGCGAATCTTTAAAAACGTCAGGTGCTAACCCCGCTCGCACCAAACCCAAGAGCGAAGAAGAGCTGTTTATTGAGGGAAATCTTGTCAAAGCGGATAAAAATTTGCTAAAAAATCAAGCGGACGGCGAGAAGTTTGCAGGCTTTATTTCCAAAAGTTGGGAGCTGATAAATTGCCTGCCCACAGGTGAGATACAAATCATCAAAAAAGGCGTTATGGCGTATTGTCTTGCAGATGATGATGTTGTCATCTCCAACGGCAAATCAATCGTCAAAATCACTAACGGTCAAGAAGAGCTGATTGCTCATGCTCCCAAAGTTGCCAAACTGATGTGGGTGTAAATTTGCAAAACAAAGGAAAACTTATGGCGATTCAATCCCCTAATTTTAAAGACAAACCCCTAACTTTCATCTTTACAAATTTCCAATGGCTTTTGACGTTGGTTATCCTATCGGGCGTGTTTGGCTCGGTGGTGGGTGTTGGGGCGTGGGTTGGGGTTTGGGCGGTGGTTTTATTAACTCCCATCCTTTTGCTTTTTTACAAACCTTATCAATGAAAAAAGACTTGGAAATACCAAGTCTTTTTAAGCAATTTAACCTATTTTGTGGCAGGTAATCGCTCTGGTGCCACATCAAACCATTTTTCATGAATTTTGGCATAAGTGCCATCGGCGACAATGTTGGCAAGTCCTGCATTGATTTTTTCCATCAACTCGTTTTCAGACTTTGGTGTGATGATAACCATGTCGTAATGCTCAAAAGCCTCACCCTCACCGACGATTTTAAAGTCAACCTCAGGGAACTGCTTGGCATAGTAACGTAGCACACCTTCATCTGCCAATACCGCCTCAGCATTGCCTGTCGCCAATTCTTTAAAAGCTAAGGAATGCGGATGGCTTTCCAATAATACTAGGATTACCTTGACCAATCTCTTCTTCCAATTGCGGAATGTAGGGGCTATCAGCCAATGTTGCAACTTTCTTGCCATTTAAATCTTTTAAGTTTTTGATACTGTTGTTTTCTGCGGAAACAGCAAGTGCATCTCGTCCCCATGCGTAGGTATTAGAAAGTAAGTATTTTGCTTCTCGCTCATCGTTTCTTGAAAAACCTGACATGACAATATGGCTTTGGGCATTATCCAAGCCTTTGACAAGCACTTCCCAATCCTGAGAAATGACATCCACGCCAAAGCCTTGATTTTCAGCGATGGCTTTGATGATGTCCACGTCAAAACCTTGGGCGTTACCATTTTCATCCTTAAAATCATAAGGAGGATAGTTAGCATCGATACCGACCACATAACTTTGAGCGTTGGGTGCAGTGGCACTCGCACTGGCTTGCTCACCCGTGGTCGGGGCTGTTGCGGTAGGTGCTGGCTCGCTCTTAGGCTCACTGGCGGTTTCGGGGGCTTTATCGCTACATGCCATTAATGCCGACAACATCAATGGTAAAATGGCATACTTTGCCTTGGTGCTAAATTTTTTCATCAAGGTGTCCTATAATTAAACAAATGAATTATCCAATCATTTATTGGGTTTTATGATAATACCATGTTCACATGTTTCAAGATAGCCTTGTGGCGACTTTTATTAAATCTCTTTCCAAACTAAAAATAAACCCTTATAAGTATTGGGGTTGAAGTTTTTAAAAATCCATAAAAATCAGGGTTTGGAAAGAAGTCTATTACATTTTATTACAAATAATTTGTTTTAAAAATAATGATTATTGATAAATTTTTATTTGATTTGTTTTTGGTATCCAGAAAATTAACAATAACTGCGTGATTTGATACAAAATACCATGATTTTCACGTTTTTTTTTGATATAATTTGACAAATTTAATCATTTTGGAGCTATCATGGCACTTGTATCCTTACGCCAACTTCTTGACCACGCAGGCGAACACGCTTACGGTTTGCCCGCCTTTAACGTAAACAACCTAGAACAAATGCGTGCCATCATGATGGCAGCAGACGAGACCGACTCGCCTGTCATCGTACAAGCATCGGCAGGAGCCAGAAAATACGCAGGAGCTCCCTTTTTACGTCATTTGATTTTGTCCGCCATTGAAGAGTGGCCACACATTCCTGTCGTCATGCACCAAGATCATGGCACAAGCCCTGCTGTCTGCCAACGCTCCATTCAGCTTGGATTTAGCTCTGTCATGATGGACGGCTCATTGAAAGAAGACGGCAAAACTCCTGCCGATTATGATTATAACGTGGGCGTAACCCGTGAAGTCGTCAAAATGGCTCATGCGTGTGGCGTGTCAGTCGAAGGCGAAATCGGCTGTTTGGGTAGCTTAGAGACTGGTATGGCAGGCGAAGAAGACGGCGTGGGTGCAGAAGGCGTGCTTGACCATAGCCAACTTTTGACATCAGTTGAAGAAGCTCGTCAATTTGTCGCCGATACCAACGTGGACGCTCTTGCCATTGCGGTGGGGACTTCACACGGTGCGTACAAATTCACCCGTCCGCCTACTGGCGATATTTTGGCGATTGACCGCATCAAAGAGATTCACGAAGCCCTGCCAAACACTCACCTTGTCATGCACGGCTCATCAAGCGTTCCCCAAGAGTGGCTAAAAATCATCAACGAAAATGGCGGTAACATTGGCGAGACTTATGGTGTGCCAGTGGAACAGCTTGTAGAAGCGATTAAGCACGGTGTTCGTAAAATCAACATTGACACCGATTTGCGTTTGGCAAGCACAGGAGCGATTCGTAAATTTATGAATGACAATCCTGCTGAATTTGACCCACGCAAATACTTACAAGCAAGCATGAATGCCATGAAAGACATCTGTGTGGCTCGCTATGAAGCCTTTGGTTCGGCAGGTCATGCCAGCAAAATTCGTCCAATCTCATTAGAGAAAATGGTGGAATATTATAAATAATCGATATAAATCGTACATAAGGACGAAGAGATTCGTCCTTATTTGTATTTTAAAGGAAAAACAATGATTGGTATGATTACAGGGCAAGTCGCCCATCTATCCGCCCCTGTCGCTTGTGTCATGACATCAGGCGGAATTGGCTATGAGATAGAAATGCCCATTGGTGGGTTTTGTACGCTGTCTGTCGGCATGAACGTTACGCTTTATACGCAACTGGTCGTGCGTGAAGACGCTCATCTGCTGTTTGGTTTTACTGACAAGTCTGAGCGAGAAATTTTTAAAAAACTCATCAAAATCAATGGCGTGGGGGCAAAAATGGCACTTGCCATACTCTCAACCTTACCGCCTAGCGAACTACACCAAGCGGTAGAATATGGCGATGAGCCCGCCTTAACCCGCGTGGCAGGCATTGGCAAAAAAACCGCCCAACGGCTTATCATTGAATTAAAAGGCAAATTAGACGGCACATCGGACGATTTATTTACCCCAACCACCACCCAAGATGAGCCAACACACACCGCCAACCCCATGCACGCCATATATGAAACCGAAAGTGCATTGGTGAGCTTAGGCTATAAAGAAAAGGAAGCCCAATCCGCCATTAAGACCGCCAAACAGTCGCTGTCCGATGATGAGCTGACCACATCAAACCTGTTAAAGGCAAGTTTAAAGATTTTATCGGGGTTTTAAGTCATTCGCAAAAAAACACCGTCATCACAACGGTGTTCATCAGTCATTCTGCAAAAATCCGCTCTATCTCTTTTTCAATATCTTGTTGCATTTTTTCATTATCGAGATTGGGGTTGTCAATCAGCATTTGCACAACCAACTTTTGTAACTCGTCCATGTATTCAGGTGTCATTATGTTGGTTTTTTGAACAACGCTTTTGCCAATGGGCGTGCTTAGAAATTCATTATAAGCATCAATCTCTTCTTGGGTGTAGTATTTTTTGGCGACATCAATAAAGATTTGGTTTATTTTTTGACGACTTTGCGGTGTTATCACTTGACCTGTAACTTGATTCACATATTTTTCAAATACCATGCCTACTTGTTTGGCTTGCTCTGGAGTTACACCTTCCTTTTGAGCGATTTGGGCTTCAAAAACCTGTCTCTGTGCGTCCAAACTGCCTTTCATGCCAAGATCAAAGGCTTTATCCATCTCTGATAATTGCATGAATTTTATCAACGATTCATCAGACGGCACTTGGGCGGTGGCGTTCATGGTAAAGGTTAGAGATATGCCAAGTAGCATGGCGGTGAGTGATTTTTTCATGAGTTTCATGGGATTGTCCTTAGCTAAAAAATCTTATTTTAAATAAATCTCATTTATTTTTCAAGCCCTAAATCACTCGCACCCCACTCACCACCATCACGCCCTGCTCATTCATCACAAAATCCACGTCCACCGCCCCATATCGCATGGCACACACCACTCCGATTTCAGACTGGCGGTAGGCAGGGCGTGGGTCTTGGGCGATAAGCTCGCCAATGACGGCTTTATCATCAGTGGTTAATAAACCCGATTTTATCAACACATTAAATTCATCATTTGCCTTATTATCAAAGATAACATTCCGACTGGTCGGTTTATCAAACCCTGTCGCTCCACGCACGCCGTCCACATAGGGCAAATACGGCTTGATGTCTAGTATGGGCGTGCCGTCCACCATGTCCGTCCCTGTAATGTGCAAAATCACTTGATTATCAACCACTTCCACCTTATCAAGCCCCACCACTGACAACCCTACCCCAGACGGGCGGTACATACTGCGTGTGGCAAACACCCCAATTTTGTCGTTACCACCCAAGCGTGGCGGACGCACCTGCGGACGAAAATTGGCTTGTTCTTTGTTGTGATGAAATTGCCACAAAACCCACAAATGGCTATACTGCTCAATGCCGACAAAGGCATCAGGTGTGCCATAGGGAGCGACAAAGCGGATATGGCTTTTGACAGCGACCAGATTGGGCTGACGTGGAATGCCAAACTTTTGGGATAGGGGCGAGCGATGATAACCGATAGTCGGCAAAACGTGTGTGTTCATGGTATTTTTGGGTGGTTTATGCTAAAATGACAAATGGATATGCCAATTTTTAAGTAAAATTCGGCATAAAAAATCGCTATTATACACAAAATTTGCTATCATATCATTGTATTTCAATGTAATAATCGATTCTTAATAAGTGGATAATGTCATGTCAAAATTTATTACCGAAACCGTAACCTACGTCCATCACTGGACAGACCGCCTGTTTACCATTAAGACCACTCGTAGCGACAGCTTGCGTTTTAGAAGTGGCGAATTTGCCATGATTGGTATCGAAGTGGATGGCAAACCGCTTGTCCGTGCCTATTCTATCGCCAGCCCCGCTTGGGCAGAAGAGCTAGAATTTTTCTCTATCAAAGTCCAAGACGGCCCTTTGACTTCACGCCTGCAACACATCAAAGTGGGTGACACCCTGCTTGTCTCCAAAAAACCCACTGGCACGCTTGTGCTTGATGACCTACTACCCGCCAAACATCTGTATCTACTTGCCACAGGCACAGGGCTTGCTCCATTTTTGTCGCTCGTGCGTGAACCTGAAATGTACGAACGCTTTGAAAAAATCATTTTGGTACATGGCGTGCGTCATACCGAAGATTTGGCGTATCGGGACTTTTTTGAAAATGAATTGCCCAATGATGAGATTTTTGGCGAATGGGTGCGTGAAAAACTTATCTACTATCCCACCGTAACCCGTGATGAGTTCAAAAACCAAGGGCGTGTTACCGACATCATCAAATCAGGCAAACTCTTTGCCGACATCGGTCTACCCCCCATGAACAAAGACGATGACCGTGCGATGATTTGCGGTAGCATGGCGATGAATGCCGATATGTCTGCTATCTTAGATGACTTTGGTTTGACTGTATCGCCACGCATGGGCGTACCTGCTGATTATGTGGTCGAACGGGCGTTTGTGGGCTGATTTTGCCTAAAATAATCAAAAACTTGGGCTTATCTTAACAAGTCCAAGTTATTTTATTTTACCAAGGAATATTTATGAATATTGAATGTAACAGATGTCATGCTCACAATCATGTCGGTGATATTTTGATTGAATGCATGAATTGCCGTGCTGATTTGAGTGATGTTTATTTAAAGCAAGCTCGCTCCAAACAAGCATTTTTTAGCAACTTATTGAAAATCATCATTGTTGCATTCATTTCATCAGTTATCTCGTTGCTTGCTTACGAATTTTATTTTCAAGACAAAATATTTTCGCCAACGCCCAGACATTCTACAACCGCTGAATACTTAGCCATTAACGAATGTATGCAAAAAATTCAAGTGCCTAGCGGAAAATCACAAGAGCAATTAGACATTTGCTCAGAAGCATTGCAAAAATTACAAATAGAAAATCCCAATTTACAAGAAATTAACCCTAGAATGCTAGACGGTTATGCACAAGTGATTCTTTCACAGCAATAATCATAAATCACTAAACGTACTTTTATGGTGCGTTTTTTGTTTTTACAAAATCCACTTTTCATATTTTTTTCACAATTCATCAACTGTTGCCATGCTATGATAAAATTTTAAATATGGAAAATTTTGATGAAAAAACGCACTGTCTTGCCCTTATTTGCCACTATCATTTTATCCGCTTTTGGATTTAACTTTTATCAAAACTCGCCTGCCAATCCCACGGCACACGCCACCACCTTATCGCCCAGACAGCTTGAACTTGTCAATCAACCACCCCTAAGGGCAGGCACACAGATTGACAAACTCATCGTTTATAAATCAAAACGGGAAATGCACGCTTTACATCAAGGCAGTTTGGTAAAAATTTATCCGATATCGCTTGGCAAAAACCCGATAGGACACAAAGAATTTGAAGGCGACATGAAAACCCCCGAAGGGGTCTATACCATCAACGACCGTAATGCCAATAGTGGTTATCACAAAAATTTGGGCATTTCTTACCCCAACGAATCCGACATTGCCCACGCCAAAGCTCACGGCAAATCAGCAGGCGGAGCGATAAAAATCCACGGCATAAAAAACGGTCTTGGCGACATCATCGGGGCAAATCATCTACTAAAAGACTGGACGCATGGTTGTATCGCCGTAACTGACCGCCAGATAGACGAGCTGTTTATGGCGGTCGTGGAGAATGCGGTGATTGAGATTTTACCTTAATGCTTAAATTATAGCCACTTACAACCAATCAGGACTTGGACGACCCGTATACGCCAAAATATCCGCCTTGCCACAGCGATAATAGGCACGATAGGCACTAACGGTATCATCGACTTGATATTCATCAGGCATGACCTGCGGGGGTGCGATAAAAGGCGTGTCGGCAGAGATGGGGCAGTTTATCAGAATGTGGCGGAGCTTTTGGTCGGTCAGATGAACCTTGTCATAGCGGTGCGTATATTCATCGCACAGGGCTATAAACAGCCGATAAAGCCAGTCATAATGCGACTTTGAGTCACGCACCCACACCGCACATGGGTGGTTTTGGTGTGTGCATTTATACAGCACCGCCCGCTCATCATCGCTAAGGACGTTGTCACACAAATGATGAGCGGTACACAGTAGTTGGGCGTATTCCAATATCATCTTGACCACATGCTTATTACCATGAAAACTGGCACAGCGTATCGGGTCAGGGTCAAGGTAGAAAATATTCAAAACACCCTACTTACTGTCAATGACCGCACGGATTTTACTTGCCAGCTCTGTCAGCTCGTCTTGGTCTGCCATGACACTCTCGTGCTTGCCCAGCTCGTGAACGTGGGTTGGGATTAGGTGCATGTGATAGTGGAACACGCTTTGCCCTGCACTCGCGTGGTTAAGTTGCATTTGGACAATGCCATCCACGCCTAGGGCAGTGCGTTGGGCGGTGATGACTTTTTGGGCGGTTTTGAACACCGCACAGGCATATTCGCACGGCAAATCAGACAGCTCCACCGCTTCACATTTTGGAATGACCAGCACATGACCTGTTGCCTGTGGCATGACATCCATAAAGGCAAGGGTTTTGTCATCTTCATAAACCTTATGGCAAGGAATCTCGCCACGCAGGATTTTGGCGAAAATGTTGGTGTTGTCGTAAGTCATGGACTGCTCCTTTTACAAAAATAAATACCTACATTCTAACACAGACCATGTTAAAATGCCTTGATTTTTAAATTTTTAATAGAGCGTGCCTGCCTTTGATATTTGCAATAAAAATGAGAAAGGTCGCACGTTTTTCAAGGAAAAAACAAAGGCTATGAATTTTCTATCAGACAAGTTTTTATCCGACCATTTAATCGTGTAAATTTTAAGCATTTTACTTAATTTTTTAAATTAAGTGGCTGGATAGCCATTTTTCATGCAAAAACGATTGGTTTTTTCTAAAATATTTCTATATTGTAAATAGTGTTATAAAGGGCAGGCACGTCCTAAAGACACATCCTAAAAAAGATGATATTTTTTGTATTTCGGTGTACAATGGTTAAAAATCTTAGGAAAAGCACATGACCATTCAAACAGACCCTATTTTTAGCAACCATTACAAAGTCTATATCAACCACACAGACGCTGGTGGCATCGTCTATCATGCCAATCATCTGACCTTTTTTGAAAATTGCCGTCGGGATTGGCTGACATCACTCGGTTTTGACGGCTATTTTTTTGACACGGACGGGACGGCAGATGGCACAGACGGACAGCAAGGCAAGGTGCATTTTGTGGTCAGCCGTGCTGATTTGACTTATAAATTACCACTTTTGGTTGATGACAATCTTGTCGTTACCATTGCTGATGTGGTCAAAAAATCCGCCAGTCTCATCATGACTCAGCACATCTACCGCAGTGATGATGATTTTAACCATGGCAAGGTCGCCACCACAGGTGTGATTACCCTTGCCTGCGTGATGAACAGCGAACACGGCATTCGCCCTTGCCGTCTACCCATGGCGTTTCGCTAATGATTTGTCAAATAGCCAAATCACAAAAAATCATTTGACTTAATCATAAAAAACAGGAAGTATTTTCTTCCTGTTTTTATTTTTTTAAAGTAGCTTACAGTCTAAACTCATGCACACTATCCACAAATACCTTAGCGTGTTCGGGTTTGACCCATTGGGTGATGCCATGTCCAAAGTTTGCCACATAGCCCGTTTTGTCATTCACATAGGCATCTGATAGCATGTCATGCACTGCCTTTTTGATGTCGGCAGGCGAGCCATAAAGCGTGGCAGGGTCAAGATTGCCCTGAATGGCTTTTTGGTGTTGTAGCTTTTTATGCTTGACGGTCAAAGTTCTTTGAGCATCATTAAGCTCACGTCTTGCCTTATCTAGGGGCATTGTCCAGTCCAATCCCAAGCAGTCGGCTTGGCTGTCCGCCTGTATGTCAAGCCACAAGCCCCCGCCTTTGGTAAACATCACCACAGGCACATCAGGGTGCTTGGCTTTGAGCTTGGCGATAATTTCACGGTTGTAGTTGTGGCTAAATTCCACAAATTGACGATGACCCAACGCCCCGCCCCAACTGTCAAAAATCTGCACAATCTGAGCCCCTGCGTGTATTTGAGCATCTAAATAATCCACGACAGCGTCCGAGATTTTGGCAAGCAGAGCGTGCAAAAACTCGGGACGGGCGTACATCATCTCTTTGGTATGGCGAAACTCACGGCTAGAACCGCCCTCCACCATATAAGTGGCGAGCGTCCAAGGACTACCACTAAACCCAAACAGTGGCACTTGTCCGTTTAGCTCTTTACGGATATTGGTTACTGCTTTCATGACATAGTCAAGCTGACTATTAACGTCAATTTTTGGCAAGCGTTCAAGGTCGGTTGGGGTGCGGACGGTGTATTTAAACTTAGGTCCTTCACCTTCTTCAAAATACAGCCCAAGCCCAAACGCATCAGGGATTGTCAAAATATCACTGAACAAAATCGCCCCGTCAAGCTCAAAACGGCGTAACGGCTGAATGGTAACTTCGGTCGCCATATCAGTGTCTTTGCACAGACTCAAAAAATCGCCCGCTTTGGCACGCACTTCTTTATACTCTGGCAAATAACGCCCTGCTTGTCGCATCATCCACACAGGTGTGGTATCCACAGGTTCAAAACGCAAGGCACGCAGTAGGCGGTCATTTTTTAAGGGGGCAAATTGCTGGGTCATGGTCATTCCACTGGTTAAGTTAATTTTTAGTTAAGTTAATTTTTAAAATTTCAAATATCTATCATAAAACCGCCATGTCATCACGGTGTACCATAATGGCTTTGTCGTTGTCGCTTAGGTTTAGGATTTGTAGGACTTCATCGGTGTGTTTTTGGGTGATTTGTTTGGCTTGACTGCTATCAAAGCCGATTTGACCCACCGCCAACCGTACTTTTTGGGTGTTTACAATCTCCACCACATCGCCCATGTCAAAATCGCCTTGTACGTCTAGCACACCCACAGGCAATAGCGATTTGTGCTGTTCGGTAATCGCCTTGACCGCTCCGTCATCGATGATGAGCGTGCCTGCCATACGAATGTGCGTGGCAAGCCATTGCTTTTTGGCAATAAGGCGGTCGGCATGGTCGGTCGTGAGCCGTGTACCGATAGACTCGCCGTCCGCCAGTCGCACGATGACATTTTCCACTTTGCCATTGGCGATAATGGTCGGGCAGTTCGCCATGGCGGTCAATCGCCCTGCACGGATTTTGGTGAGCATACCGCCCGACCCCCATTTACCCCCGTCCCCTGCCACGTCAAACAGATAATCCGCCATGGCTCGCTCGCTCGTGATGAGCTTGGCGTTGGGATTGGTGCGTGGGTTGTCGGTAAATACGCCGTCTTGGTCGGTTAGGATAATGTACAAATCCGCCCCTATCATGGTCGCACTCATCGCCCCAAGCGTGTCATTATCGCCAAATTTTATCTCGCCATAGCTGACGGTATCATTTTCGTTAATGACAGGCACGACCCGCCAATCCACCAACTGATTAATGGTTTGGCTAATGTTCAGATAGCGTGAGCGATGAGCTAGGTCGTCATGGGTAAGTAGGATTTGAGATGACTGCACGCCTTTTTGGATTAACGCCTGCCACCATGTCTCAATCAGTCCCATTTGCCCAATGGACGCACAGGCTTGCAAGGCAGGTAATTTTTTTGGGCGTTCTGGCAAATTCATGCGAACCACGCCTTCGGCAACCGCCCCACTCGACACCAGCACCACTTCAATCCCACGAGCGTGCAACGTGGCGATTTGTCTTGCCCATTCATAAATGGCGGTGCGGTCAAGCCCCCGACCATTATTAGTCAAAAGCGATGAGCCGATTTTTACCACGATACGTTTTGGCGAATTATCCATGCTATTTCCTTATATCAGCTCATCATCAGTACGGAGCGTATTCCACCGCCACATCGTAGTCGTCATCATTCCAATCATCATCGTCATCGTCCGATAGCCCTTCACGCTCGGCTTTACGCTTAGCACGGTAGGCTTCTTTTTGGATTTCGGTGTTATGGCGAACTTCTTCTTCTAGACGGGCAAACCGCTCAGCTTGGGCTTTGGCAAACTCTTCATCGTCCGCTTCACGCTCTTGCTCTTCTTCGATTTCGTTCATGAGATGATATTTAATCTCGTCCACGCCTTGTCCGCTAATGGTAGACGTGCGAAACACTTCGCCCTGCCAGTCTAGCTCTTTGACGATATTGTTACAAACTTCATCAATCTCATCATCTTCTAATTGGTCAATTTTGTTTAATACCAAAATTTGGGGCAATTTGGATAATTCGGCAGAGAATTTTTCAAGCTCATTTAGGATAATCCGTGCATTCTCCACAGGATTTGACTCATCAATGGGTTTTACGTCCACGATATGAAGTAGCCGTCTGGTGCGAGCAACGTGCTTTAAAAAGCGAATGCCAAGCCCTGCCCCGTCTGATGCCCCTTCAATCAAACCCGGAATATCCGCCATCACAAAGGATTGGTGCGTCCCCACGTCCACCACGCCTAAGTTTGGTACAAGCGTGGTAAAGGGATAATCCGCCACTTTTGGGCGAGCGGACGACACTTGACGGATAAAGGTAGATTTACCTGCATTCGGCAAGCCAATCAGTCCCACGTCCGCCACGACTTTTAGCTCTAATTTTAAATTTTTGGCTTCGCCAGCAAAACCGGGGATTGCTTTACGGGGGGCTTGGTTGGTGGACGTTTTAAAGCGGGTATTACCAAACCCACCATCTCCACCTTTGGCAACCAGCACCACTTGCCCCACTTCGGTCAAATCGCCAATCACGACATCAAGGTCGGTATCAATAATGGTCGTCCCCACAGGCACTTTTAGATACACATCGTCCGCCCCTTTGCCTGAGCAGTTTTTTGAGCGACCATTTTCGCCCCGTTTGGCCTCAAATTTACGAGTATAGCGAAAATCCACAAGCGTGTTGGTGTTGTCATCGGCAATCACATAGACATCGCCACCCTTGCCACCGTCTCCGCCGTCTGGCCCGCCTTTTGGGACGAATTTTTCACGGCGAAAGCTCACGATACCATTACCACCATCGCCTGCTTTTACGCTGATTACAGCTTCATCAATAAAACGCATAATTTCTCAAAATATTTTTAAATTAACTGGCAATTATATCACATTTTTGTTATTTTAACGAGTGGCAAATCTTAAATTGACATAGGGCAAATTGCAATTTGCCCCTACAATCATACCCCAATCATCATCAATCAAAACCAATTGGCAAATAATATCCGCCCCATACTTACAAAATTTCAAATTTTTTTAAACAATAATACCAAATTAGGATTATGTTAAATAAATTTTCCAAGCAAAACAAAAACCCCACAAGCTTTCACTTATGGGATTTTGAACTGTTTTAACAAAAATTATTTTGCAACAACAGACACATAACGGCGGTTAAATTGACCTTTGGTCTCAAATTTTACCACGCCTTCGGTTAGGGCAAATAGGGTGTGATCACGACCCATACCTACGCCTTCACCTGCGTGAAACTCTGTGCCACGCTGACGAACGATAATGTTACCTGCAATAACGTCTTGACCGCCAAAGATTTTTACGCCAAGCATTTTTGGGTTAGAATCGCGACCGTTTTTGGTGGAACCACCAGCTTTTTTAGTTGCCATGAGAATATCTCCTGTGAATACTTTTTATAAAGTATATAAATTAACCATTGATTGCGTTGATTTTAAGCTCGGTGTACCATTGACGATGACCTTGCTCTTTGTGGTAGTGCTTACGGCGACGGTGCTTAACGATACGCACTTTTTTGCCACGACCGTGAGAAACCACTTCTGCAACCACGCTGGCACCAGCAACCACAGGCTGACCGATTTTTACATCAGAGCCATTCACAACCATTAGCACATCTTCGATGTTTAGGGTTGCACCCACTTCTGCTTTTAGAAGCTCAACTTTCAAAGTCTCGCCAACGCTAACACGGTGCTGTTTGCCACCGCTTTTGATAACTGCGTACATCGCATTCTCCAATAAACCTGTGTGCCGTGGCTATCCCTTGATAGCACTTACTAACGAACACGACTAGGACAAAAATAAGGCGGTATTTTACCTTATATCAGCCCACTTTGCAAGGGTTATTTTAGCATTTGCCACATCTTTATCGCCTGTGCCATGTGAGCGACATCATGCACCCGTACAATGCTCGCCCCCTTTTGAATGGCAAATAGGTGAGCAACCGTGCCTATCACATCTCTGTCGGTTGGGGCGTGGTCTTGGGCAGGGACAAATGTACTTAAAATCTCGCCTAAAAAGCGTTTGCGAGACACACCAAACAGCATGGGCAAGCCAAAATGAGCAATGATAGTATCCAAATGTTGCATCAGCGTGATGTGATGAGCGTGATTTTTGGCAAAGCCCATACCCACATCTATCACGATGTTTTCACGTCTGACCCCTGCATTTAGGGCGTTTTGAATGTCTCTATCCAGCTCGCTTATGACTTCACGCACCACATCATCATAATTGGCAAGGCTGTTCATCGTCTGGGTCATCGTATCAGGCTCGCCCCGTGAGTGCATGATAACCACAGGGCAATCAAGGCGAGCGACCACATCGCACACCCCGTCTCGGCGAAGTCCACGCACGTCATTGACCATGTCCGCCCCTGCACGAACGCCTTGTTCCATGACAGCAGGACTACTCGTGTCAAGTGATAGCCACACATCTTTGCCAAACTCCGCTCGCAACGCCTCTACCACAGGGATAACCCTATCAAGCTCGGTATCAGTTGCCACACTTGGGGCGTTGAGGCGGGTGGACTCTCCGCCAATGTCAATAATATCCACGCCCCAGCGTATCATCTCATCAGCATGGCGTAAGGCGGTGTCTATGCTGTTAAAACGTCCGCCGTCTGAGAATGAATCAGGCGTTACGTTTAGCACGCCCATGATTTTTGGGGTGGATAGGGATAGGGTTTTGTTGTTAAAAAATAGGGTGTTCATGTTTAAATTAAGATTACAAACTTTGGGTATTTAAAATAAAAGATTTGTCATATTGCAAAATGGCGTTATCTGCCGTTAAAAGTTTTAAATTTTCAAGTTCGGCTTGGACAATCAGCAAACGGTCAAAAGGGTCTTTGTGGATTTTGGGTAAATTACCAATTTCAAACAAATGTGAAAATTCAATTTCCAAACAATCAAATCCCAATCTCAATAACTCTTGGGTAATTTGTTTGGGATTATAATCAAAATCAGGCTTACCCAAACTGTATTTAATGCTAATTTCCCAAATGCTTGCTTTACTAAAATATAGGCGGTTATTTTCGTCAAGCAAAATCCTTTGGCAATTATCCGACATTTTTTCACAATTTGCGGTCAAAAACCACAATAAAACGTGTGTATCCAACAAATAACTCATCATTCACCTGCAAACATATCCGCAATTTCATCAGCAAAAGCACTGTCAAAATTATCAGGAATGCTAATTTTGCCTTTTAATGTTCCCATTTGACGTTTGGCTTTTGTGTGTGTAATTGGCACAATCATCACTTTTGGCGTGCCTGCTTTGGCAATGGTAATCGGCTTGCCTGTATTTGCCACTTCATCAATGAGACGTGATAAATGAGTTTTTGCATAATGAATATTAAAATGCTCGGCGGTGGTTTGCATGATTTTCCCCAAATAAAAAGCCAAACTTAGTTTATAAGTTTAGCTAATTTTATAAAACTTGTCAAAATAAAACAACACGCCACGTCCAACCCTTGAAATTCAAAACAAATACCGCTACTATAATGGCATTTATCCCATTTTAAGGACTTTTCTTGCAACATTTTGACCGAGCAGACGGCACAGAAAACGCCATTTTGGTACACCTTGACATTCGTGAGATGATTGACCCCGATGATTTAGAAGAGTTTCGCTTGCTGGTGCATTCGGCAGGGGCAAACGAGCTTGACATCATCACAGGCACACGGGATAAACCGCACGCCAAATACTTTGTCGGCACAGGCAAAGCCGAAGAGATTGCCCAAAAAGTTGCCGAGACGAGTGCCGATATTGTGCTTTTTAATCATAAACTTACGCCAAGCCAAGAACGCAATTTGGAAAAAATCTTGCAATGCAGGGTTGTTGACCGCATGGGGCTGATTTTGGATATTTTTGCCAAGCGAGCAAGGACTTATGAAGGCAAATTGCAGGTAGAATTGGCACAGCTTACCCATTTGTCATCAAGGCTCGTGCGTGGTTATGCTCATCTTGGTCAGCAAAAAGGCGGTATCGGACTTCGGGGGCCGGGCGAAACCCAGCTTGAAACCGACAGACGATTGCTCCAAGTTCGTGTCAATCAACTAAAAGCCAAACTTGCCAAAGTCAAACAAACCCGCTTACAAGGACGTGCCAAACGCCAAAAATCGGACACGCCCACCGTGTCGCTTGTCGGCTACACCAACGCTGGCAAATCCACGCTCTTTAACCGCCTTGCCAATGACAACGTCTATGCCGCCGACCAACTGTTCGCCACGCTAGACCCCACACTTCGCCGTGTCAAATGGGCAGGCGTGGGTAATGTCGTGCTTGCCGATACGGTGGGCTTTGTGCGTCATCTGCCCCATGAGCTTGTTGAGAGCTTTCACGCCACACTAGAAGAGACCCTAGAAGCCGACCTACTTTTGCACGTCATTGACAGCAGTAGCCCTGATATGCATGAGCAGATTGATGCGGTAAATACGGTGCTTGATGAGATTGGGGCGAGCGCTCCTGTGCTACTGGTGCATAACAAAATTGACCGTACCGATGAGATACCGACCATTCACTACAAAGAACTAGGCGTGCCACACCGTGTCTATGTGTCCGCTCGTGAAAACTTAGGCATGGACAAACTCGCCCAAGCCGTGCAAGAGCTACTGGTGGGCGGACTGTCCGACTTTACGCTCACCCTACCCTATCACGCAGGGCAATTTAAAAATACCTTGCATGAGCTTGGGGTCATCACCCATAGCGAATTTGACGATACAGGGCATGAGATACTCACCGTTCGCCTTGCCAAAGCCAAATTAAAAGAATTGCTTGGCAGGTATCATCTGAATGCCTTTGACGTATTACCGCCACACGAGGCGAGCCAATTTGTGCCAGAATTGGAAGAGTTTAAAAAGGTGGCGATTAAGGTAAATGATGATAAAGATGAGGATTTAGACCCGTTTTGTTTGTAAATAAAAATACTCCAATCATGTAAGCCAAAATCACAAAGTAAAATGAATAAATTTTCCCCAATTATCATCGTAGAATATGTATTTTTATTGCTATTATTTTTTATGATAATGGGTGATTGGGAATGGGATAGATTTTATCAATTTATAAAATCATCAAATGTTGATATAATTTTTGGTCTGATTATTGGATTTTTATTTATCATTTTTAGTAATTTTTTAAATGATAAAATCATTGATTGTTTAAAAAAACGTTGGAATATCAAAACATCATACTCCATTAAATTTTTATTAAAAATTTCTATCCTATGGTTAATTTGCAAAATATATGCTTATTGTGCGTGGCTTATTATGGTAACATCATTTTTAAAAAGACGGTTTGTAGCCACTTGCGACACGCTAACAAATGATGATAAGTAGTAATGTGCATCGCCCAATGACAAACTTTTTTTTAAAAAAATCAATACTTTAAAATAAGTTAAAAACAAAAACCAATCCCATTTTAATAAAAACCTACAAATTTCAACACAAAAGGGCAAGTTTAAACCCGCCCTTAAAGTCTTAAAATCAATCATCAATAAAAATCATGTCTTTTAACAAGCCAATTGCCATTGCCATATTCATCGAGCATTTCCACATGCCTAGTAACTGTTTCGCCTGAAACATCGGACGAATACACCACTTTAAATTTCAAAGAATTTTTGGCAGGTTGAGACCAAGAACCGATATTTTGCACTGTCATACATTGGCTTTTTGGGTGGTAGGTGGTGGATGTCATGGCAGAGACCATGAAAGTGGAACTTGCTTGCGGAGACTGCATGCTCCCGCTTCAAGCTCGATAGATGTCGCACAACCCCCAAGGAGCAACACCTGAGCAATGTTTGGACTTGCTTTGGCAATCACGCTATCCAAAGCGGTATTGGTGGGTTGATTGACCGCATTGACAATCTTTTGCATTTGTGCGTCCGTGGCATTGGCAAAATGACTGGTGGTGGCTTGGGTGCTTGGGGCAGTCGTCCCTGTGGCAACGCTCAACACTTTGTTTACACCACCTAACGCATTATTTACTTTATCTAAAAAATTGGCGTGTGCGGTGGTGGCGGTAAAAGCCATTACTGTGGCAAACAAAACGGTGTGTTTCATCTTTTTAAATCCTCTTTAAATCAAAACAGACGTTCTTATTTTAAAGCAACACTTATCCAAAAGCAAGCATATCATTCCTATTGGAATAACGACCCACTCCACACCCCCCCCCACAACTCGCCAGCAACCTACCTAGTCATCACACTCGCCCACACCTTATCGAGTCGTTTTGCCGAGACAGGCACTGCCGTTTTCATGGGTTGGGCGAACAGTTGTATGCGGTATTCTTCCACGAGCCAACGATATTCGGCAATCTTGGGGTCATGCACACGGTTTGCCAGTCGCTCCATATGCTCATCAAGCAGATACACCGCATCGGTGTCGCCGTCTAGGTTGTTTGGCAGTCTGTCAAGGCGGATTTTTAGGGCATTAAGATAGCGTGGATAGGCTTGCCACACCGCAAAATCGGTGCGATAAATAAAGTCATGAAGCGACAAATCATCAAGCTGGTCTTCAATGTCGTCAATGCTCTCGCCAAAAATCTCACGGTCAAGCATGAGCAGTTGCCCACGCACGCTTTGCCATGTGGTATAAATCTCTTTTAGCACCTTTAACATCTCTTGCCCCACCGTCAAAAACTGCCCGCTTATCACGTCTTTGACCGCCCCAAACTCGCCTGCATTTAGGGGCAATTTGTCAAGCAAATCCCCCATACGCTCATCACGCACAAAGCCTGCCACCTTTTCACGCACATGGCTATCAAAGGGCTTGGCGTATTTATCAAAAGTCGCTTGCAATGTTGCGTCCACCAGCACGCTTTTTAATTTTTCCAAATCGCCAAGCGGAGCAAATGCCATTTTAAAGGCTTTATCAATTTGCGACGTGAGCTGTTTTTGTTTTGCCCCAAGCGTCATCTTGACAAGCGATAGCACGCCTTTTTTGTGCATGGCTAACGCCCCTGCCAAGTCGCCAAACTCCACCACCGCCACCTTGCCCGTCTCATCAGGACTTAGGGCAAAAAAGGCTTGCGTTACCATGCCCTTATGATGACGGGTTTTGATGAATTCAAAATGCTCGGGGAACGTATCATGAATGCCTTCGGACACGGTTTGTACTTGGGCGTGTGTGCGGTACTTGGCTTGCAATTTTTCCAAATCTCGCCCTTTTTCAATCACTCGCCCCTTGTCATCAAGCACGCAAATCAAGGGCTGTAAATATTTATCAATCTCATGAATCTTAAAATCGTCCGCCCCAACTTTTACGCCCATTCTAAGCAGATTATGACAAAGCTGGTCAAGCAGTCCCACGCCATTGCCCTGCGTGAGCTTGTCCATAAGGGCGTGGGCGGTGTCAGGAATGGGGACGATTTTTCGGCGAATGTCTTTTGGCAAGGTTTTTAATAGCCCTGCGACAAGCTCAAATCGCCACCCTGCCACGCCCCACAATAAATCCACGCTGTCAAGCTGAGACAACGCCCCTGCCCCCACTTTTACGCTCACGCCGTCATCGTCCGAACTTGGGTCAAAGACATAGGACAAGGGGAATTTGACCGCCCCCACTTGCCAAAATTTGGGAAATTCTTGTCCGACATTGACGACATCGTTCACGACATCTTCATCTTTGAATTTTAAAAAGTCATCATCGCCCATTTTGCCAAGCCAATCTTCAAACGCCTTAGCGGACGCAATGTGGGGCGGAATTTTGTCATCATAAAACTCATACAGTCGCTCTTCGTCCACGAGTAAATCTCGCCGTCTTAGCTTGTCTTCGGTGTCGCCCACGTCTTTGATTTTTTGGCGATTGTGAGTCAAAAACGGCAAGGCTTTGGGGTATCGCTCGTCCGCTTGATTGTCCTGCACGCCCCCCACCAGAGCATCACGGATAAATATCTCACGGCTGGCTGGCAGGTCAATGCTTTCATAATTGACCAATTGTTTGTGAACAATAATCAGCCCAAACAGGCTAATTTGAGCATAGGCTTGCACTCGCCCTGCTTTTTTTGACCAATGCGGTTCAAAATAATGGTATTTTAAGAGATTTTTGCCCGCCGACAATATCCATTCAGGTTCAATCTTGGCAAGTGTACGCATATACACTTGTGAAGTTTCCACCACTTCAAAGGCAAGCACCCAATCTGTGCCTTTTTTGTGCAAGGTACTGGCAGGGAAAATGCGTGCCTTTTGGTTTTTGGTCATCAGATACTCGCCCACCGTGTCGGTTTTGTGAGCGACAAAGGATAACAGAGCGGTCAATAACGCCCGATGAATGCTGGTATAATCTTCGCTAAATTGCGGTTTGGTTTTGCCTTGTTCTTTTAGGCTTGCCAAAATGGCACTGTTTCCCACCTTGGCTTTTTTACCGCCTTTTAAGCCAATGCGACCTTTTGGGGTGTCTTTTTTATCATCAGCTTTTTTATCATTGGCTTTATTGTCAAGATTATCATTGTTATTATCGGCAATCTGATAACCCAAATCCGCCACCATTTGGGCAAGCTGTTCATGCGTTTTTTGCCATTCTTTGATACGGGGAAAGGACAAATAATGCTTTTTGGCAAAATTCTTGCGTCCGTTGCCCGTGAGCTTATCGCCCCCGTGCATTTCATGGGTGCTAAACAGTACGTTAAACAGTTCTACATAAAACAAAAAGTCCGAATTATCACGGCGGAACAAGGCGTGCTTTTGGTCAGCTTGCGACTGCTTGTCGGCAGGTCGCTCACGCACATCTTGCACAGCAAGGGCGGAGACGATGACAAGCATTTTGTCAAGGCAGGCAAATTCATGCCCTGCGATGAGCATACGGGCAAGGCGTGGGTCTATCGGCATACGAGCCATTTTTTTGCCAATGTCGGTGAGAGCGGAGTGTTTTTGTTTGCTCGTTTGTCCTTTTAGGGCTTTTTTAAAGGCGGTTTTGGTTGGCACATCGGACAACGCCCCAAGCTCGTGCAAGAGCTTGCGACCGTCATTGACAAGGCGTAAATCAGGCGGTGTGATAAAGTCAAAATCCGCCACATCGCCTAAGCCCAAATGCTCCATTTGCAAAATCACGCTTGCCAAATTGGTACGCAAAATCTCAGGCTCGGTAAAAGGCGGACGACTGTCAAAATCTTCTTTTGAGTACAAGCGTATGCACACACCGTCCCCAATCCGTCCGCACCGCCCTTGGCGTTGGTTCGCCGCCGCTTGGCTAATCGCTTCAATGGGGAGTCTTTGAATGCGTGAGCGGTAATTATAACGGCTCACCCGAGCAAAGCCCAAATCTATCACATAGCGGATATTCGGCACGGTAAGAGCGGTCTCGGCAACGTTGGTTGAGATGATGATTCTGCGACCGCCTGTGGGGTTAAAAATTCGCTGTTGTTCGGCAAAACTTTGGCGAGCAAACAGGGGCAAAATCTGGGTATGGGGCGGTGCGTGAGCGGTCAAAATCTCCTGTATCTCACGAATCTCAGCTTCGGTACTGGCAAAGATGAGAATGTCTGACTGCGTGGGGTGTCCTTTGGTGCGTGCGTCTTCAAAACACTCGGCAACGGCAGACGTTAAGGCTCGGGGCAGTTTGTCTTCCATGTCGTCAAAAGCGTCATCGTCATGGCTTTTGACAATCTCATCAATGAGCGGACGGTAGCGGGTCTCCACAGGATAGCTTCGCCCTTGTACATTGATAATCGGCACATCGCCTTTGACCGCACTTTTAAAATACTCGGCAAAGCGGGCGGTGTCTAGGGTTGCTGACGTGATGATGACCTTTAAATCAGGGCGTTTTGGCAGTAGACGTTTTAGATAGCCCAAAATAAAGTCAATATTTAGACTACGCTCGTGGGCTTCGTCAATGATAATGGTGTCATAGTGTGTCAAAAATTTATCCGAACCCAGCTCGGCAAGCAAAATACCGTCCGTCATGAGCTTGATAAGGCTATCACGACTGCCCTGCTCGGTAAATCGCACCTTAAAACTCACCGTCTGCCCCAAGCTCTCGCCAAGCTCGTCTGCAATCCGCATGGCGACACTTCTCGCCGCCAAACGGCGTGGCTGAGTGTGTCCGATTTGCCCTGTCATGCCACGCCCTGCTAACATGGCAAGTTTGGGGAGCTGAGTGGTTTTGCCTGAGCCTGTCTCGCCTGCCACGATGATGACTTGATTGTCTTGTATCGCACGGATAATCTCGTCCGCTCGGGCGGTAACGGGCAAATCGGCGTTTAGCCTATCTTTTAAATCAGACGGCACGCTGTCCATGCGAGCTTGTACCGCTTGGGTAGAACGCTCTATGATAGTATCAAGCTGGGCTTGTTTTTTGGCTTTAATGTCGGCAGGGAAATTGCCACGCAATTCACGTTCTAAGCGATGAGCGATGTGGCGGTCTTTGGCGAGAAGTTGGGGGGTGTTGGGATTTTGGGTTGTATTTGGCATGAGTTTTGGCATTGTTGTGTTATCATCAATGATTCTAAAAATCAGATAAATGGGGCTTATGCAAGGATTTACAAGCCGTGCCACTGGCATTAAGGATAATTGTCATACCGTTTGTAAACTTAGGCACACTTTTTGGTGTGGTTTTTAAAAAAATCGGCTATAATAAGCCATTTTTGGCAAAATTTTATATGATGAGCGAACTTAACGTTTTAGATTTGATTTTAGAAGCCAGTTTGCTTGTGCAACTGGTCATGGGATTGCTACTGCTCCTATCATTGATTGGTTGGGGGCTGATTTTTCGCCTATCCGCCAAACTCGGCAGTGCCAAACGCTTTGATAGCGATTTTGAAGCGTGGCTATGGTCAGGCAACACCCTTGCCAAACAGTATAGCTCAGTCGCCAATGAGCCTGAACGCACCGGCTTAGAGCAGGTATTTTTTGTCGGTTATGGCGAATTTTTAAAAGCCCAAAAATCAGGGGCAGTGCGAGCCGACACCCTAGACAGTGTTGAGCGTAAATTTAAAGTCGCCATTGGCAAACAACAAGCTGTATTAGAGCAGGGCTTGGCAACCTTAGCCAGTATCGCTTCGGTGTCGCCTTACATCGGACTGTTTGGCACGGTGTGGGGGATTATGACCGCTTTTATTGGGCTATCTAGTGCCGAGAGTGTGAGCCTTGCCACAGTCGCCCCTGGTATTGCCGAAGCCTTGATTGCTACCGCCATGGGGTTATTTGCCGCCATTCCTGCCAGTCTTGCCTTTAACCATTTTAGTGCCAAGGCAGGGGCGTTGTATGAGTCTCGGGCGTTGTTTTGTGAAGAGCTGACAGGGGTATTTGCTCATGAATACACCATGGCACAGCGTACTGGTCAGAGTTAGGCGACATCATGAAAAACAGCTACGCACGTGCCAAAAAGCCCCTAAACAGCGAGATGAATGTCGTCCCTTACATTGATGTCATGCTCGTGCTACTCATCATCTTTATGGTAACCGCCCCCATGCTCACCACAGGGGTAGAAGTCAATCTGCCAAGCAAGAAAACCAGTAACATCACCAAAAGTGAGCTAACCCCTGTCATCGTCTCACTCACCAAAGACGGCGAGCTGTTTGTCAGTCATGAGCGAGCCATTGACCAAGCCATTAGTGAGAGTGAGTTGTCCGCCCTGCTTGCCGACATGGCACAGGCAAACATGGGAGACAGTGGCAGTCAGCTCCAAGTACTGATTAATGCCGACAAGGACAACGCCTATGAAGCGGTCATGCACGTCATGGCACTGGTGCAAGGGACAGGTGTTACCAAAGTTGGACTGTTAAGCGGTCGAAGTAGCACAAGCAAGCAATCCACCAAAAAATAAAAAAATAACAACCTATCATGAACCAGCAAACCGCACGCCTAGACTTAGACAACATCGGCACCAAAGAGCCTAATCCCCTACTCTCGCTCGTGGGTAGCGTCGTGGTGCATGGGCTGATTGTGGCAGGGGTGCTGTTTGCCTACACCCAACAAAAACCCTTACCCGAGACCATCTCCTTAGAAGCAAGTCTAGTTACAGGGGACGACCTAGCAGGGGCGGAGTATGCCATTGCCACCGCCTTTGCCGAGCATCAAGCCCAGTCCCAAGCCCAAGCTGACACCCAAAGCACCGACACCACCCAAGAGAGTAATCGCAGTGCTCAGCTAGAAGCCTATTATGATGACCTTGCCGAGCGTGAACGTGCTTACCAAGCTCAAATGGCAGAGTACGCCAAAAGCCTAGATGAAGAGATACTCTCCGAAATAGAAATGCAAAGGCAAGCCATGGAAAACGAGAGACGTGAACGTGAGCAAGCGGTGGCAGAGCTACGAGAACGGGAGCGGAGCAACGATGAGATTGCTCGTGAAAACAGTCAAGCACTCAATGAAGTGCGTGAACGCCAATTACAAGAACTATCAAAACAAAACCAAGTCACCCAAAAAAGCCTAAGCGAAGGCGAACAGCTCATCAAGGACACCCCCACCACCCCCACCGTAGGACGTGGCGGGGCAGTCAGTGGGGGTAGTAGCAGTGGGGGCAGCAGACGAAGCAGTAACCGTAACGAAGTCATCTCTGCCTTACAAAACCATATCCGCTCGCATTGGCGAGCTACTGGTAAAAACCAAACTTTGCAAGTCAAACTCAAAGTGGATGGCAGTGGCAACGTGCTAAACGTGCAAGTCTCGGGCGGTGATGAATATTTGCGTGAACAACTCAAAGACACCATTAACCGAGCCAGCCCACTCACACCCATTGTTGGCACCAATTATCGTGACTTGAATTTTAATTTTAAAATCAATTAGAATATATATCCCAAATATCATATTTTAAACATTTTTAAGGATACCCCATGAACATCAAAACCCCCTTATCATACCTAGCCCTAGCTGTCGCCCTGGTCGTGGCAAGCCCTGCTTTTGCAGTGGGTTACGGTTCTTTGAACAGTACAAGTAGCGACAGCGAGCTTAACTTTGACATCGACGTTGATGGTGTACAAAACCCCTATCAAATCGCCTTTATTCCCTTTGCTGGCGACAGCATGGTCAGCAACACCGTCATCAATAACCTAAGCCACACCGAACTAAAAACCACCAGCCAAAACCTACCCCAACGTGCCTACTCATCTGCCGAGATTAGCCAAAACCTATCACATTGGCAAAACACTGGCTTTAACTATGTCGTGGTCGGACACGCCCAAAGTGCCACAGGGGGCAAAATCGCCATCGTCTTTGAAGTCATCGAAGTCGCCACAGGGCGTGTCATGCAAGGCTTGCAGACCCGATACAGCGACAACAACCCCAGTGCCTTACGCCACACCGCCCATGTCGTGAGCGATAAAATTTATGAAATCATCACAGGCGAACCGGGGGACTTTACAGGGCGTATCGCCTATGTCGAAGAGACGGGCGACCCACGCAACAAAACATCCACCCTAAAAGTCATGGATGCTGACGGACAAAACGTCCGCATCCTATTTAGCACGCAGGGTTCTATTTTTAGTCCTGCTTGGTCGCCTGACGGTCAGCGTATCGCCTACTCGGTACAAAAACCCAACGGCTTGCCAGTCATTCATCTGCAAAATGCCAACAGCAGTGGTGGCGGTCAAGTCATTACACCATTTCGTGGCAACAATCTGGGAGCATCATTCTCGCCTGATGGCACGAGCATTCTTTTCTCAGGCAGTCATGAAAATAACGACCCGTCCATCTATGAGCTACACATCGCATCAGGACAACTAAAACGCCTAACCAACATGACGGGGGCGGAGAACTCACCGCAGTATACCCCTGATGGGCGTTCGTTTATCTTTACTGCCGACAACGGCTCACGCACGCCACGCCTATATCGCTACAACATGAACACAGGACAAGCATCAGCCATTGGCGGTGCAGGGGCAATCCCCCGAGTCAGTCCAGACGGCAGTAAAATCGCCTACGTCTCAGGGCGTAGCCTAGTGGTGACAGGTGTCGGCACGATTGACACGACAGGCATTGATGAGTCAGCGAGCTTCTCGCCCAATGGCAATCGTATTGTCTATTCATCCTACAAAGGCGGGCGTGGACAGATGACCATCCGCTCTTTAAAAACAGGGCAGTCTTTTACCCTACAAACCCAAGGCACCGTGCGTGAACCAACATGGTCACGTGGCGGTATCAACTGATTTGGACTTGCCAATCACCCCAAAAAAACGCACGACTTATCTGCTCGTGCGTTTTGGCTTGGTGTTACTTTGTGGCATGCTCAGTGCCTGCCAACACATCCAGTGGGTGGACAGCCCCCTGCCCGTCACCCTAAACCCGAACCTTAACCCCAACACTCCCGAACACACGCCCAACCTACGACAAAAGCACCTGCCCATCCACCCTTATTATGACAGAGCAATGTGCGATGACATTAGCTTTGCCAAAAATCCTGCCATCAAAAATCGCCTAGCTCCCAAGCCATGCACCCCCAAAGAAGCCAAGCGTTATGAAAAGCCGTTCTTTTTGTTGGAAGATTGGTTTTAGAAGATGGGTTTTGATGTTGGATAAAGGATGAATGTTGTGGCATTGATGGGTTCTGGTTTTATTCGTCATTTTGATAAAATTTTTAAGGTTTATGCTGTCATCTTACTTACCATCGGATTGGTTGCTGAATTTTTTATGTTCGGTTTCTCGGCGACAACCTTTTATTTTGCCATTACTTTTATATACATATTTATCAATATCGGTAAATATAAAAACAACCCAAAACAAAATACAGAGATTTATTGCCTGCTTGCTTTTCTATGCTTGTTCTCTTTTCATGCCTTACAACCAGTTTTTCACAATGTAGAATTTACACATAATAAAGACCGATTATACAAAACAACAGGCATTATCCCCCAACACCACGATAAAGTGTCTTTTGGTCGTAATAATTAGGGCGTGTTGAACATTGATAACATTTTTATAAAATAAGATGAAAGTTTGACAATTTCAATCAATTTTTGCATGAAAAATGGCTAAATCTTGTTTTTCATCGTCAAAAACTTGGCTGATAGAACGACTATCAGCCTGTGTTTTTTCCTTGAAAAACGTGCGATTTTTCTCATTTTTCATTGCAAATACCAAAGTTCAACACGCCCTATAAATATTTTTTAAATTTTAATGGCGTTTATTTATCATGTGGTATCAACATTGGACATAATCCTTGTGATTTGATTTATGATTATCATGGTCAAACAGCCACGATTTATTGGCAACCCATAGGGGAGTATGAGAAATATCATAATTTGGCTTATGAAGTCACGGTAAATGACCAAATAATCTATCAATTTGACAAACAGCTGTCCTATTTTATTAGCGAACAGAAGCTCATGAAACAACAAGCGTATTGGTTTTTGAGTTTTTACATTTTTCCTTTATTATTGCTTTTAATTATTATCATCATAAATAATCGCAAAATAAAAACCCTTAATCAAAACACAGATGACATATCGCCATTACAAGAAGAATTTTTGATGTCACTTGTTGGTATCGTGCCTATTTTTATCCTTGCTCTTTTAGTATGGTATTTCATGAATTTTTAGAACATGTCTATTTTGGTGTTGTTAAATAAAAATAGGAAAATCGCCTGTTTTCAAGGGAAACATCGTTGGATGGTTGTTATTTTACCAGACAAGTTTTTAACATAAAAATTGATTGGGACGTGTTGAATATTGGTATTTGCAATGAAAAATGAGAAAAACCAATCAGCACAAACCCCAACTTTTCCCAACAAACATTTTGCCAAACGCTCACATTTATGGTATGTTAAAGCACTTTTATCATCAAGGATACCCATGAACGCCCTAACCGCTCTCGCCCGACACACCACCATCGTTGCCGACACAGGCGACTTATCCGCCATCGCTCGCTTGCGTCCACAGGATGCCACCACCAACCCCAGCCTAGTCACATCCGCCCTACTCTCAGGCGAGCATGATGAGCTCATCCACCAAATCAAAGGCTTGGGACTGTCTGATGATGACACCATCGACCGTCTCACTGCCGAGCTTGGCAAGCAGATACTATCACACATCGATGGACGGGTCTCCACCGAAGTAGATGCACGCCACTCCTTTGACACCGACAAGACCGTGCAAAATGCCCTAGCATTCATCGAACTCTATGACAAACTGGGCGTGGACACCAGTCGCATTCTCATCAAAATCGCATCCACATGGCAAGGCATTAAGTCCGCCGAAATCCTAGAAAAGCAAGGCATTCACTGCAATCTTACCCTACTCTTTACCAACACCCAGGCCCGTGCGTGTGCCGACGCTGGCGTACAGCTCATCTCGCCATTTGTGGGGCGACTGACCGACTGGCAAAAAGCACATGAAAACCGCCAAAACATTGACATCAATGATGATTTGGGCGTAAACTCAGTCAAGAATATTTATGAGTTTTATAAATCACACGGCTACCCCACCGAAATCATGGGGGCAAGTTTCCGCTCCACCGCCCAAATCCTTGCCCTAGCAGGGTGCGACTTACTCACCATCTCGCCTGCCTTGCTTGATGAACTTGCCAGCATGAATACAGACGTTATCCGCCAATTAAGCCCAAGCGACACCATCCTAGACCGCCCCACACCCCTTGATGAGCAAGGCTTTAAAACATTACAAGACAACACCCCTGTCAATGAACTGCTGTTAAAAGGTATTGACGGCTTTGTCAAGGCTCGGGCGGATTTGCAAAAGCAGTTATTTGAAAAATAATTGAAAAATAACACTAAAAAAATACGATTGATTTTTCAAATCAAAAAAGGCTTTACAAAATGGGCGTATGAGTGTAAACTGTACGCCCATTTATCAATGAAGCTGTCGCCATGAAAAAATATCAATGTATCGTCTGCGGTTGGATTTATGATGAAGCCTTAGGCTGTCCCGAAGAAGGCTTACCCGCTGGCACACGCTGGGAAGACATCCCAAATGACTGGACATGCCCCGACTGTGGCGTGAGCAAAGAAGACTTTGAAATGGTTGAGATTTAATCATTCATGACCCATTTGCCACCGCCCATCGCCCACACACCACCGCCAAGCTGGGATAAGTTCAATCAAGACTGGCGAGCGTCCGACCTGTCGCCCCATTTTTATCAAAGCATGGTTGATGTCGGGCGTGGCATTACGCTGTGTGTCGAAGCAGGGGGCAATCCTGACCATCCGCCTTTACTGTTCATCACAGGCTTTGGCTCGCAAATGCTGTTTTGGTCGGATACTTTTTTAAAAAGATTTATGGATGCCGGGTTTTTTGTCATCCGATTTGACAATCGTGATACCGGTCTTTCCACCAAAATCAAGCACCTAACCAAACTGCCCCACACCAACATCCTAAAAATGATTGCCAAAAACCAAATTGGCTTATCCAACGCCCGTGAAAAAGTCGCCTACACCCTACCCGACATGGCGGACGATGTCGCAGGACTAATCGGTGCGATGAATCTAGGCAAAACACATCTGGTCGGGGCGAGCATGGGCGGTATGATTGCCCAAATCGTCTGTGCCAAATACCCCCATTATGCCGACAGGCTCGCCCTGCTGTTTAGTAGCACCAACCACCCCTTTTTGGTGCCACCCAAACCCAAAGAATTCTCCACCTTTTTTAAAAAAGCCCAAAGCAACAGCGAACGGGACATGCTCCGTCATGCGGTGTGGTTCATGACAGCGGTCGGCTCCCCCGGTCACTTAGACATCAAAGGCACTCGCCACATCGCGTCAATCCGCTACCATCGCTGTCATCATCCGCTTGGCATGGCACAGCAGATGAATGCCATCCTTGCCACAGGCTCGATTTTCCAGTATACTCGTCAAGTGACCGCCCCCACACTCGTCATTCACGGCAACAAAGACGGGCTACTGCACCAAAGCCACGGCAAACACATCGCCAAAATCATCCCAAACAGCCGATTCGTGGCGGTGGACGGCATGGCACACGACCTGCCGGTGTATTATCAGCCGTATTTGGCAAGTTTGATAGTGGGGCATTTGTCATCACAAGCCTAAGCTCCTAGCCCCGTCGGCTACGTTTTACTACTTTTGCCCCACTTTTTGGAATTTATCATGACCACTGTCTTTATCAACAAGCAAGCCTACCCCATCAACACCATTTACTGTGTCGGACGTAGCTATGTGGAACATATCCATGAGCTTAACAACGAAATCCCTGCCGAACCATTGGTGTTTTTAAAGCCCAACAGCAGTATCATAACAGGCGATACGCTCACGTTGCCCGATTTTTCGCAGAATGTCCATCACGAGACCGAACTTGTGCTACTCATCGGCGAAAACAAACAAATCATCGCCTACACGGTGGGGCTTGATTTGACCGCCAGAGACGTACAGAGCATCTGCAAAACCAAGGGCTTGCCGTGGCTCAAAGCCAAAGGCTTTAAAGGGGCGTGCTGGCTTGGGGAATTTAAGCCCTTTATCCAAAAACAGTATCATTTATCCTTAGCCATCAATGGCGAGATTCGCCAAGACGACAGCACCGAAAAGATGATGTATTCGTTTGAGTATTTGGTGGATTATTTGGATAATCTGTACGGCATACAAGCAGGCGACATCATCATGACCGGGTCACCAAAGGGCGTGGGAAAACTAGAACGTGGCGATGGCTTGATGGTAGGGATAGATGATGATAGGTATGAGCTGAGCGTTCAGTAATATTAAATCAGTCCCTATGGACTTAATTTTCTTAACTTCTCCCCGTACTTAGCCCCGCCTTGCCATTCTCCCAAATCGTCTTAGCAAGCACACGCCATGCCGACAGTTTCGGATTGGGCGATTTGCCTTGTCCGATAAGTGCCATCTGGCTCATGTACCAGTCCATTTCTAGCACCGAGCCGATTTTGCTATCAAGCGGTTTAACGCCCGTTTTAATCCGCTCGGTCTGTACCGTCTTATAAGTGCCGTTTTGGATTTGATTGGGTAAATCAGGCACAAGAGCAAAGGGACGAGCCACGCCTACCATGTCCAAATGTCCGCTTAACAGTGCGTCATTCATCGCCTGCTTAGAGCGAAATCCGCCTGTGATGATAAGTGGCACAGAGCAGACCTTGCGAGCCTTTTCAGCATAGTCCAAGAAAAAGGCTTCACGCTCCTTCGTGCTTGGTTTTGCCGTCAGCATTTGCGGGCTTTCATAATTACCGCCAGAGATTTCAATAAAATCAATGCCCAGCTCAGACAAGGCTTGCACCACGGCAATGCTCTCGCTTTCATCAAATCCGCCCTTTTGAAAATCAGCCGAATTTAATTTCACCCCCACCAAAAAATCCGCTCCGACATTCGCCCGAATGCCCTCATAAATTTTTAATAAAAAATTCATACGGTTAGCAAGACTTCCGCCCCATTCATCATCACGGCGGTTGTGGTGTGGCGATAAAAATTGGCTAATCAAATAACCATGAGCCGAATGAATCTGCACGCCATGAAAGCCTGCTTGCTCGGCAAGTTTGGCGGTGTTGATAAATGCTTGAATCAACTCATGAATTTCAGAATTTTGCAACTCTCGTGGCGGATTGATAAAGCCGTCCATGCCGACAAGTGGCACGGCACTTGGGGCGACAGGCACGGCATTGACCGCTTTGGGCGACTGTTTGCCTGCGTGGTTGATTTGCATGATGATGAGCGTGTCGTTTTGTTTGCCAGCATTTGCCCATTTTTTGAGCATGGGCAAACTGCTCTCATCGTCCGCCACCACGTCATTGACCGAGCCTTTGCCCTGCTTGTTTACCATGACGTTGCCCGTAACGAGTACGCCCGCCCCGCCCTTTGCCCAGGTGTCATATAGGCGGACAAGCGTGTCGGTTGGCTTGCTGTCGTGGGCGAGCTGTTCTTCCATTGCCGATTTGAAAAAGCGGTTTTTGGCGGTCGTGCCGTTTGGGAAAGTAAAAGGCTGAAATAGCATAAAAGGTCTCTTTTAAGTTGATATGTTTAAAAACTTAAACCTATTATAAGCGATTTTTTGGGGAAGTCAAGGGGTTGATAGGCTTTATTTTTAGGTGGGTTTTTGTTAAAATATCACACAAAATCAAACTCTCAGAGTACAAAATGAAAATTCAAGAAGTGCAAATTGAAGGTCTATTTGGCAAAAAAGACATACTTTGGAAACTCAATCCCCAAGTAAATGTTTTGGTTGGGGAAAATGGGAGTGGGAAATCTACAATTTTGTCTATCATTAGATGTGTATTATCTAACGATTTAGACTTTTATGATAGATTTCTCAAAAACTACTGTACTCACGGAATGCTAATCTTTGAATATGGGGTAAAAAACATCATTTTTCAGCACAATATTGACTTTGAAAATATAACAAGACTAGAAGCATCTACACCAGAAGAACTATTAGATTTGGCGAGGCAATACATAAAAGAAAAGACTACTTCTATGCAAATTGCAGGAGAAGTTCCAAACCACCCCACAAAAGAAGAAAATCTATATATTGACATTATTGAAGCTAATCTAACAAATTCCAACGCCAACCATATTATCCAAAAAAGCAATCAAGAAACAACCAATGCTTTGGATATGGAGATTCGTGAAACTATTTATGAATTAAATAAAATTCAATCCAAAGAAGTGATTGATAGATTGATTTTAAGTTTAAATGTCTTTTTTAACCAAATTGGTAAAAATGTTATTTATCAGGATAATGAGCTAATTTATACCGATATTCAATTGCAAAAACAACTTAATTATTCTGATTTATCATCAGGTGAACGCCAACTGATTTATATTTTATTGCGTGTGGCATTAAGTAACCAAGACAAAAATAAAACCGCCATTATTTTAATGGACGAACCAGAGATTTCTTTACATGTAAATTGGCAAGCGGATTTTATTAAACAATTAACTTTATTAAATCCAGATGCTCAATTTATCATTGTTACACACAGTCCCGCCATTATTATGAATGGCTGGAATGATGTTTATGTCAATATGGAAGAAATCACACAATGAATGTAACATTTTTTGAAAAATATTCACAAGCCTATAACGAGCTATTAGCAGAGTTTGAAAGTAATGACAAAAGCAAATTAGGCGTGATTTACATTGAAGACATTACCGATAAGCAATTTTGGCAAAAAATAGCGACAAAACATGAAGTTAAATTATATTCTGAAAATGGCACGACCATTACAGGAAAATCAAAATTATTGCAAATTTGTAGTAAAAATCAACTGATAGCAATTGACAGCGATTTTGATTATTTATGCCCCAATCACAGAGATAAAAGTTTATTAATCAATAACAGTCCTTTTGTTTTGCAAACTTACGCACATGGGCGAGAAAATATTGTATTTTCACCTGATTGCCTAGGTCAAATATTAGATGAAAAATTCCAATTATATTTAGACAATCATAACAATGAGATTGTCAATATTTTTCAGCAATTATCCGAAATTTGGTTTGAGCCTTATCAAAAATTTTTATATTTATTTAATCTAAATAAATACGAGCATGATTACTGGGTAGAAAACATTAGATTGAAAGGTAAGGAATGTCAAAACATCACCTTAAACCTTGATTTTTCAGATTATAAAGCTAGAATGTTAGCACTAGATACACAATTAAATCAACAAATTGACAATCAAGATGAATTTAATGATTTTTGTAAAGAACTAACCAAAAAATCTTTTGAAAAATACAACGTTTGGGCATTTATTCGCTGTCATAACTTTAAAGATAATTTTGTTATACCCTTACTAAAAACAATCATTAAGCACAGACAGGATAAAGAACTTGGCGACGTACAGAATAATTATGCACAAAATGAAATCTCTGACAGGAGAAAAGGGGTTACCAATTATTTTAAAGATATTAACAGTATAGAAACGGTGCTACACCATTATTTTTATGATGTCTATTTTAAAAAAGAAAAGCAAAATCATCAGTTTGTCAGCAAGATTATTAGCGACTATGATGCCATTATTAAATGAGTTACACCCCACCACTCGGACAATACACTCTCATCAGCTCCACCAATTCCCCCAGTCGTTCAATTTCATCTTTCATCGCCAAACTGTAAAACCGCTCTTTGCCAATCTGCTCCACGCTAACAGCATTGGCGGACAGCATGATTTTTAGATGATGAGACACCGCAGGGCGAGATAGGTGCAGATTGTCAGTGAGTTGATTGACGTTCATTTTGCCATTATCCAGTAGCAGTTTTAAAATCAAATGGCGGTTTTCGTCCGCCAGCACCGTAAAAATGGGAATGCAGTCTTTCATGACGGACATGGCATGGTCGGGGCTTGGTTTGGGGGTCGGCTTAATATTTGATTGGGTCATGGGTGTTGTTTTTGGTTTAAGAGTTTCAACGCATTATAAAGCGGACTTGGCGATAATTCAATGATTTATTTGCCAAAACCATGCTATACTAAACCCACACCCACAAAAAGGACACCCCATGCAAACCCTATATATCAGCACCACATCGCCTTATACTCGTATGCTTCTTATGATTGCATACACCAAAAACATTGAGCTTGCCCTGCGGTTTGTCGTGCCGTGGGAGAACCCAAGCGAGCTTGTCGCCGTCAATTCATTTAGCCAAGTTCCTGCGTTGGCGTGGCAAAATGGCGATGTCATCACCGAAACCCCGCTCATCATTCAGGCACTCGCCCCCGATGTGTACACGGACAACTCCGCCTACAACCTGCCACGCATTGCCAAGGCGTTAGGCATTACCGCACAAGGCGTGCGAGCCTATTCCACTCAAATTTTTGGCAAAGATACGCCCCACCCTTTTGTGGCACGCTCCACCGATATTTTGACCAGCACTTTGCCTGCCTTGCCTACGCTTTCGGCGGATAGCGATGAATGGGGCGATAAGCTTTTGCTTTGTTCGCTGATTTGGATTGGCATTCGCCTACCCCATGTCTTTGATACGCTAAGCGATGACAATAAAAAAGCGGTGTCGGCATTTAGCCAAACACCACTTATGCAAAAACTCACCACCGAAATGCTAGAAAATATGCCAAAAACGGTGCAGGAGTTGTGATTTAAAAAAATGCAGGGAAAATAGTCGCCCTGCATTTTATTTTTGGGTTTTGGCTCAAAAAGTATGCCACAAGAAAAACCGTTCGTGGTGAGCTTGTCGAACCATGAAAAGGTTTTCTTTC